>NZ_JAVRBM010000106.1:0-25793 GCF_034531255.1 Nostoc sp. ChiQUE01b
CCCGGACGGCAAAACCATCGCCACGGCATCAGATGATAACACAGCGCGGTTGTGGCCCGTGCAGAATTTCGACCAATTGCTAGTGCGGGGCTGCAATTGGCTGCATGATTATTTGCAGAATAACCCGAATTTGAGCGATCGCGACAAGCATCTCTGCGACGATATCAAGTAAGAGCCAAGGGTTCGCACTTTCTAGAATTATCTTAGCCGATGGCTACGGCGGTAAACTACGCTTTTTTTGCACAATTGTACACACTGTAAATGTCTACAATAAAATTGCCGTGCAAAACAGAACGAAAAATTATGCGTCGCCGGATTAACATCACTTTGCCAGATGAGACAATTGAACTAATCGATCAAGTCATTGAAAAAGGCGATTCTCCAGAGGATAGGCTACGCCAACGCAGTCGATTCATCAACGAAGCTGTGCAATATTATATTGCTCAAAAAACCTTAGCCAATCTTAGAGAACAGTTAAAAGAGGGAGCCATCCAACGCGCAGAACGTGATTTGGGTTTAGTAGAAGAGTGGTTTGATTTGGAAGAAGAATTGTGCCACCGAAACGAAAAGTAAATTACCCCAAACGTGGTGAAGTATACTTAGTCAATTTCGATCCAACTATTGGTGCAGAGATAAAAAAAATACGCCCAGCTTTAATCTTGCAAAATGATGTTTCTAACGAACATAGTCCAATCACAGTTGTAGCTGCCATCACCTCAAAGTTTGCAGAACCTTTGTATCCTACCGAAGTGCTGATTAGAGTGCCAGAAGGCGGTTTAGAGGATGATTCGGTTGTACTTCTCAATCAGATTCGCTCAATTGACAAGCAAAGGCTGATTAAACGTTTGGGAATTCTGCACCCAGAAACGATCGCACAAGTAGATAGAGCAATTCAAATCAGCCTTGGTCTAGTAAACCTTTGAAGCGATGCCTGACAACAAGCAGATGCATCGTCTACGCTTACGACGTTTCTAAATTCTGCTCAAGGATTGATTGCAAATTTTTGTGAGATCGCCTGAAAACAGATTCCCATTGTAGGACAGGCGATCGCCTGCATCAGCCATTTTGCACCATCCAAACCAGTTTGCCCAAAATTTGCTCAACTGGTGGCAGTGGATAATCGGTCAGGTCAATCGTAACAGTTTGCCCTTCTAGTTTCAGAAACCGCCAAACTGTACCACTCGTTACCGTTCCGTAGATGGTTGAAATCGGCTGCTGCTTCTGTTGATTAAAGCGTTGAGCTGCCACCATCTCGGCTAAACATTGTCCCAGTGCTGGTTTAAGGTCTTCTTTCTTCGCTGCCACCAAAACCACCGCCGGAGCCTTAATAAACAACTGCTCTGGAGAGCGACTAATGAGAAAATCGACATAACCCGTCAAATCAACCTCTGGCTGCACGCTGAACTCTTCACCGAAAAGACACTAATTTGTCCTTTGAACTGACGTTTGACTTCTAACAAAACTGGATTGATAATACCTTCAGAACGCGCTTTTTCAGTACTGACTGCGATCGCCCAAGGCAGCGTTTCTTTCAGTGTATCTTTGAGTAAAGAACTTGGATTGACTGGGGAAATTTCAGGCAGAAAGCGTGAGCCTTCAATGATAGTGAGTTGAAAATCCTCTACAGCTTTACTGAGGGTAAATTTACTATAAGGCATCAGGATTTTCCCTATTATTTTCTTATATAAAAACTATTTAATTAACCCGTAGCAAGCAAGATGCTTTCAATCCCACACCCGTCGCAAATTCAAGACAAAACCCGGTAACACCGCTTCACCCGACAACTCAGCAGGATTCTTCAACACTTCCACATCCTTACCCAGTCGATAAATTTCCACCCGTCGCTGCTGCGGGTCGATTAACCAGCCAAGTTTAGCGCCATTGTCGATATACTCCCTCAATTTATCTTGCAGGGACTTGAGGGTATCTGAACTAGAGCGTAACTCAACCACAAAATCGGGGCAGATATTAGCAAACGTTCCTTTTTGTGCCGAAGTCAGCGCCTGCCAACGTTCTCCACTCACCCAAGAGGCATCGGGGGAGCGAGTCGCACCATTGGGTAAAATGAAGCCTGTAGAAGAGTCAAAGACCTTACCAGGTTCACCCGCATTACGCCACCACAAATACAACTCTCCAGAAATACTGCAATTTCGCTCTCCAGTTTCCCAGCCTGTTGGTGGGTTCACTATTAATTCTCCTTCTGCGGTTCTTTCCAGTCTCAAGTCTCGGTTGGCTGCGGCTAAAGCAGCAAACTGTTGTTGGGTAACATACAGCCCAATCGATTTGGGCAACTCAATCAATAGGGTTTCGGTTTCTGGACTGGTGGGTGTTTGTACCATCTTGACCTCTTACCAATTAGGGATTTGGTGAAAGATACCTACCCTATTAACTAACAAATTCTACAAGCTTTCTTAGGCATCCGCCTCCGGGACTAGTGCGATCGCCCAAGCGTCTCGAACAGAAGCGCAATTGCAGATAATTATAAGTGATCGCCATCACTTCTCTTCTCTAACCCTTTTCTCTTCTGATCGGATGATGAAGTCAACTATTTGCCATGTCATCATGAGCAATTAAATAAAACGTCAGCCGAGGTTTTCATGGCATTAGAAGGAGTTATTTTAGATGTTGATGGGACACTGGTTTTAAGTAATGATACTCATGCACAAGCCTGGGTAGAGGCATTTGCAGCTTATGGCTTAGAAGTGCCATTTGAAAAAGTCAGACCACTCATAGGCATGGGTGGAGATCAACTTATTCCCGAAGTAGTGCCAGAATTAAATGCTAAGGAAGGAACTGGCAAAGCGATCGCCGAGCGACGCAAAGAATTAATATTGGATAAATTTAGACCGCAAATTACTACTGCCAATGGTAGCAGGGAGTTAGTGTTAAAGATGCAAAAATCGGGATTGCATCTGGTCGTTGCTAGTTCAGCGAGTTCTCAAGAACTTGATATGTTACTCAAAATTGCCCAAGTAGATGATTTGCTATCGGAAGTAACTACATCCGATGATGCCGAAGCATCTAAACCTGCTGCTGACATTGTAGAAGCCGCCTTGAACAAAGGGCAAATGACACCTGATAAAGTAGTGATGCTAGGAGATGCTCCCTACGATATTGAGTCTGCCGCCAAAGCAGGAGTAGGTGTGATTGCTTTGCGCTGCGGTGGCTTTAACGATCAACAACTGTCGGGAGCGCTGGCAATTTATGATGATCCAGAAGATTTGCTACAGCACTATGACTCTTCTATTTTGGGCGCAAATGCTTAAAAAGTAAAAGGGGCTGGGGATTGGGGATTGGGGATGGATCGACTGGTGTGGGTTAGGGGGGATCAACAAGTGCCTAAAATTACAACCAATCACTTTTAAAACATTCTCTAAGTAAGAGATAATAAACAGGACACCTATCTTATGCTAATTATCCTATGGGGATAAAATAGAGAGATGTCTGTAACAAAGCGGCTGGAAATTTTAGATTTCATTCGGGAACTTCGTCAGCAGCTCAATCTTTCTCAAAAACAGTTTGCTGCTAAAGTAGGAGTTTCCTGCAAAACAGTTAATCGTTGGGAGAATGAGCATACAGTCCCTTCACAGATAGCGCTAAAACTAATACAAGAAATGTTACGGAAGATAGATAAACCTGGCAAAAGACTGCTAAATCAGTATTTTCCAGAAGCAGAGTCGGGTTATGAGTCGTAAGGCGAGGGTATCTCAATCCCAAAACACCTTTGCTGGGGCTAGAGACAAAGGCGCATTCATCCAAGAGAAACTGCTGCACTATGGTGTTGCTTTCCTATCCGTTGTCTTAGCCCTGTGGGCAACTCTGCTACTTAATCCATACCTCACCCCAACGCCTGCGGCACTGTTTTTTGCTGCGGTAATGGTGAGTGCCTGGTACGGTGGCTTAGGGCCAGGGTTACTTGCCACCCTTTTGTCTACTTTGGCAGTCAATTACTTCTTTTTTAAGCTACTCCATCCGTTGAACATTACAAATCTGAATATTGTAGTTCCCTTGGTAGTGTTCATGCTGACAGCAGGGTTAATCAGCTGGCTTAACGAATCACGCCGCACAGCCCAACGGCAAGCAGAGGCGAACCTGAATTCACTACGCGAAAGTGAGGCACGGTTTGGTCGCTTAACCGAGTCTAATATTATTGGGGTGATTGTGGCCGATCTGAATGGCTTGATCGTTGAAGCCAATGATGCCTTTCTACAAATGCTCAATTATACACGCGAGGATTTGCGCTTTGGTCGAATCCGCTGGGGCGAGATCGTTCCACTTGAATACACTGAGGTGAGTGAGCGAGCGATTCAAGAACTGACTATTACTGGGAGTTGTAAGCCCTTTGAGCAGGAATACATCCGCAAAGACGGCTCTCTAGTTCCCGTTCTACTTGGTTTTGCTAAACAGGGAGATCGGACAATCATTGGTTTTGTTCTGGACTTGAGCGAACGCAAACAAGCCCAAGCAGAAGCCCAGCATCGCTCTCACCAAGCAGAAGTTGCCCAAAGCATTTTACAAATGCTCCTAGAACACGTCCCAGAGGGAATTACTATTACTGGTGGCTCCCCCGATTTCTCAATCATCGCTAACAGCAAACTCGCGCAAGAGCTTTTGGGCAAACCAAGTGAATCTCTCGTTGGCATATCTTCTGAGTCTTATGTTCAGCTCTACAATCTGTTTCTCGCTGATGGTGTAACGCCCCTCACCTTAGAGCAACTACCTTTATACCGTGCTACGCGCTATGGAGAAACAATCCGCGATCAAGAATGCATCATTGAACGTCCAGATGGTACTACAATTACTGCGATCGCCAATGTTGTACCAATTCGAGATTCCCAAGGTGAGATTATTGGTGCAATAGATTGCTGGCGCGATATCACCAACCGTAAGCTCATAGAAGAAGCACTGCGACAACGAGAAACAGAACTTCGTTTAATTACAGATACGCTGCCAGTTCTGATTTCCTTTATAGATTCAGAACAACGCTACCGCTTTAACAACCGAGCCTATCAAGAGTGGTTTGGGCATCCGCCAGCAGAAGTTTATGGGAAACATCTTTGGGAAGTATTGGGTGAATCCGCCTATGAAGTGCTTCGTCCTTATGTAGAAGAAGTACTAGCAGGAGAACAGGTAACATTTGAAAGTGAAGTTTCTTATAAAGATGGTGGCACACGCTACATTAATGCCATTTATGTTCCCCAGTTTAATAAACAGGGAATCGTTGAAGGGTATGCGGCGTTAGTCGCTGACATTAGCGAACAGCAAGCCGCGCTGCGCGAACGCCAGCAGGCAGAAGCAGCGTTGCGTGAAAGTGAAGCCCGCTTTCGCCAAATGGCAGACACTACTCCCATACTGGTGTGGATGTCCGGCACTGACACACTTTGTAACTACTTTAATCAATTCTGGCTAGATTTTACCGGGCGGACTCTGGAGCAAGAGATGGGCAATGGGTGGGCTGAAGGTGTACATCCCGATGATTTTCAGCGTTGCTTAGATACATACATCAATGCTTTTGATGCCCAACAAAAATTTACAATGGAATATCGCCTCAGACGCTTTGATGGCGAACACCGTTGGCTTTTGGATACTGGTGTGCCACGCTTGACACCAACAGGGGAGTTTCTTGGCTATATCGGCTCCTGTGTTGATATCCACGATCGCAAGTTGGCAGAAGAAGCGCTACGTGACAGCGAGGAGCGATACCGAATTTTAACAGAAGTCTCGCCACAGGCAATTTGGATGGGCGATCGCGATGGTGGTATTACCTATTGCAATCAATACTGGTTAGACTATACCGGACTGACAATAAAGCAGACCACAGGCTATGGCTGGATTGATGTCATTCACCCCGATGATCGCGATCGCGTTTTTAAAACTTCGATGCAGGCTGTTGCTAACGCGACAAACTACGAAGTAGAAATTCGCTTTCGTCAAGTTTCTGATGGTAGCTATCGTTGGCATATTGTCCGGGGTTTACCATTTCGAGATCAAAGCGGACAGATTATCAAGTGGGTGGGCATTGCCAGCGATATTCACGATCGCAAAGTTGCCGAAGCCGCCCTGCAACAACTCAATGAAATGCTAGAGCAGCGAATTCAAGAACGCACTGCCCAACTCGAAGCCGCCAACAAAGAACTCGAATCCTTTTCTTACTCAGTTTCTCACGACTTGCGGGCACCACTGCGCCACATCGCCGGATTTGTCGAATTGCTTCAGAAACGCAATAGCTCAACAAGCTTAGATCAAACAAGTCAGCGCTATTTGAAAATAATTGCCGATACTGCCAAACAGGCAGGAATACTGATCGATGAATTGCTGACATTTTCTCGCATGGGGCGCACTGAAATGCGCTACATCAACCTCAATATAGAGGAATTGGTACAAGAAGTAAAACGCGATTTAATTGCAGAAACCCCAGGACGCACAATCAATTGGCACATCGAATCACTGCCAGAAGCGCAGGGCGATCCCTCCATGCTGCGGCTGGTGCTTCGTAACCTGATAGGCAATGCCGTAAAATATACCCAGACTCAAAACTCAGCAGAAATTACTGTTGGAAGTATTGACAATGAAAACGAAGTTATCTTTTTTGTACAAGATAACGGCATAGGCTTTAATATGCAATATGTACACAAGCTATTCGGAGTATTTCAACGTCTGCATAGCGACCCACAATTTGAAGGCACTGGTGTTGGATTGGCAAACGTGCAACGCATTATTCATCGGCATAATGGTCGAGTTTGGGCAGAGGCTGTAGTTGACAGTGGCGCCACCTTTTATTTCTCGCTGCCTAAATTGTCCAAGAAGGAGAGTGAATGAAAGAACTGAAGCGAATTCTGCTAATTGAAGACAGTGCCAACGATGCAGAGTTAATCCTAGCCGCCTTGTCAGAAAACCATCTCGCCAATGAAGTAGTGGTAGTACGTGATGGCGAAGAAGCACTAGATTATCTTTATCGCCGGGGGTTGTTTCGGTTGCGAATGGAAGGGTATCCTGTTGTAGTGCTGCTCGATTTGAAACTGCCTAAAGTCGATGGACTAGAAGTCTTGGTGCAACTCAAATCTGACCCGGTAATGCGAGTGATTCCAGTGGTGGTACTGACCTCTTCCCGCGAGGAGCCAGACCTAGTTCGCTGCTACGAGTTAGGGGTCAATGCCTATGTTGTCAAACCAGTAGATTACCATGATTTTGTCGATTCTATTAAAGGTGTTGGCCTGTTTTGGGCGGTGATCAATCAGCCTCCGGTTGGTGCTTTACCTCCCGCACCTCATCCTCAAAAGGAGAGCAACTAATGAATGTCTTACGTTTCCTGCTTTTGGAAGACAGCCCGTTAGATGCAGAGCTTGCCCAAATGATATTAACCGAAGCGGGAATTAATTGCCAACTGATCCGAGTCGAAACCGGTGCTGATTTCCTAGCTGCTTTGGAAACAGAGGTTTTCGATTTAATTCTTGCCGATTATGCCCTACCATCTTTTGATGGAATTTCGGCCTTGGAAATTGCTCGAAATCGTTGTCCTGAAGTTCCTTTTATCTTTGTCTCTGCGGTGCTGGGTGAAGAATTAGCGATTGAAGCTTTGAAAAAGGGTGCAACCGATTATGTATTAAAACAACGACTAGGGCGGTTAGTTCCCTCAGTGCAACGAGCATTGCGGGAAGCTAAAGAACGGCGTAAGCGCAAGCAAGCAGAGGAGTCTTTACAAAAGAGTGAAGCCAAGTATCGCCGAATTGTTGATACCTCTTATGAGGGAATCTGGATGATTGACTCTGAAGCCCGAACAGAGTACGTGAATCAGCGGTTGTCACAGATGTTGGGCTATACGGCAGAAGAAATGCTCGGTTGTTCCATATTTGATTTTATGGATCGGGCTGATGGGATAGCAGCCGAAGAGAAACTGGAATGGCTGAAGCGAGAAGGGAGCGATCTTAAAGAAGGTCGATTGCGCTGCAAAGATGGTTCGTACATCTGGACACTGATTTCTGCTAGAGCGATTTTTGGTGAACAAAATGAGTTCTTAGGTGCGATCGCCATGCTAACTGATATCACCGATCGCAAACGCACCGAATCAGAACGCGATCGCCTTTTGCAACTCGAACAAATAGCCAGGGCGGAAGCCGAGGCTGCTAATCGAATCAAAGATGAGTTTTTGGCGGTACTTTCTCATGAATTGCGATCGCCCTTGAATCCGATTCTCGGTTGGGCAAAACTGTTGCAGAGCCGGAAATTTGATGAGGCAGCGCTCAAGAAAGCACTGAAAACTATTGAGCGCAATGCCAAATTACAAGCTCAACTAATTGAAGACTTACTAGATGTTTCTCGCATCCTCCAAGGTAAACTCAGCCTCAACACGATTCCAATCGATCTGGTATCTACCCTTGAAGCTGCAATGGAAACAGTGCATTTAGCAGCAGAGGCTAAAACCATTGAGATTGAGACGATGCTCGATCCAAATGTGGGGAAAGTTTTGGGCGATCCAGCCCGGTTACAGCAAGTTTTCTGGAATCTTCTATCGAATGCCATCAAGTTTACTGAGACTAAGGGAAAAGTAAATGTGCGATTGCAGCGCATTGACGCTCAAGCGCAGATTACCGTCAGCGATACAGGTAAAGGCATTGATCCTGATTTTCTCCCTCATGTATTTGATTATTTCCGTCAGGGTGATAGTACAACAACTAGAAGGTTTGGTGGATTAGGATTAGGTTTAGCGATCGCTCGTCACTTGATCGAGATGCACGGGGGAACGGTTGGGGCACAAAGTCCTGGCGAGGGCAAAGGAGCGATTTTCACAGTTAGGTTGCCGCTCATCAAGGACAGTACAACAATCAAGGATGATACAAAAACTGATTCCTCAACTGCCGCTTTTGCTTCTTCTCCCCTAATGGGTTTACAAGTGCTGGTTGTGGATGACAATGATGATACCCGCGACTTTTTCAGCTTTGTACTCGAACAGTTTGGCGCGATCGTCACCGCAGTAGCATCAGGATATGAAGCATTACAAGTGTTAACCCAGTCAAAACCAGATATCTTACTCAGCGATATTGGAATGCCAGAGATGAACGGCTATATGCTGATGCAACAGGTGCGGACTCTGGAGGCAAAAATCGGAGGAAAACAGATGCCGGCGATCGCTCTGACTGCTTATGCAGGCGAAATCAATCAGCAGTACGCATTAAGAGCAGGGTTTCAACAGCACATTGTTAAACCTGTAGCACCAGAGGAATTGCTTATAGCGATTTCTAACTTAGTCCAATCTACTTAGGGTTTGTTATCTACCTGAGTAATTAGATGAACTTGCTTAATGTTACAGATTTCAAACTATTTTTCACAAGTAATATAGTCTTTTTAATGCCTGAAATATTTCAGGTGATGCAGAAAATGTTGTGTCAAGACGGTTCGATTAAGGTTTTTTGATGAAAATTATAGATCGCAAAGACACGATCGATCGCCGTCAAGACGAAAGACTGATTATTGTAGAGACGGCGATTCATCGCGTCTCTTGCCTTAACCGAACAGTATTGCGCCCTACAAATCTCCAAATAATTTGGGATAATTTATTTTTTACAAGTTCTTAACGCATATTTAACTGCACCAGATGTCTAATCATTCGTGAATAATCAGATCCCTGACTTCTCTAAAAAGTCGATAATCTTGGCGATCGTGAATGATTCAGAATTGTTATATAGATAATTTTTATCTAGTAGATTTAATATTTCACCAATTTTATCCGTGTTTGTACTCTATCATAACTCTACGGATACTCTTAGAATCAACCTAAATTTATTTCCGTAAGGAGTCGGATATGAAGACTTATGACATGTCTTTCATAAAGACCAATGGACTCATGACTTTGTTGGGATTTGTCTCAGTTATATTTATTTTATCATTTACTCTAATTATATTATTTTTTGAAAATATTCAAGGATTTTCAAATCAAGAAAAAATTGAATACATCACTCAAGCATTAACAACGATTGCCATCATTATTGGCGGATTGGCATTAATTTTGAATGCTTACTATACCTCCAGACTCTCTCTAGATGAGAATCACAGCTTGTTAACGCAACTCCTAGCTGGAACACTAGCTTGGGATAACAATATCGTAAATTGTATCAATCAGACACAACCAACTCCACAAGAAATTGTTTCCGAACGCTTTTCTAAAGCGATTGAACAACTGGGGAATGAAAAGATTGAAACGCGATTTGCCGCAATTTATGCTTTAGAACGAATTGCCAAAGATTCTCCAAAAGATCATTGGACAATCATGGAAATCCTCGCTGCTTTTATCCGTGAGAATGCCCCGGTGAATAGGGAATATGAGAATGAGTCACTGCAATCATCAAAACTTCCTACAGATATTCAAACAGCTTTAACTGTCATTGGAAGACGCGACTCATATAAAGATCCAGTCAATCAGAAACTCGATTTACGCAACACAGACCTCAGCAATGCAGACTTAACGGAAGCTAATCTCTCTAGAGCAATTTTTGTCGGGGCTAACTTGCAATGGGTCAATTTTACCAGAGTAAACCTCTCTGAAGCAGACTTATCTGTTACCTGTGTTTGTGGCTCAATCTTCTATGAAGCCAACCTGCAAAAAGCAATCCTCCCAGAAGCCAATCTCCAAGGCGCAATTCTTAGAAAAGCGAACCTTTCCCAAGCAATCCTTTACGATGCCAACTTGGAAGGAACAGTTCTTTGTGATGCCAACTTGGAAAGAGCAGTTCTTTGTGATGCCAACTTGGAAGGAGCAATCCTTTGTGATGCCAACTTGGAAGAAGTCAACTTCGAGGGTAGCAATCTCCAAGATGCAAACCTGATTGGTAGTAACTTGCAAAGGGCAAAACTGGCTGGCGCTAATCTAGAAAGTGCATTACTGAGTACAGCTAACCTCCAAGAAGCTAATCTCCAAGAAGCGAACCTCTGTGGAGCAAACTTGAGTGGCTTGGAAAATGTAGAATCACAGCAGATTGAACAAGCAATTGGCGATCGCACAACTATCCTACCGGAAAATCTGAAAATACCTCAACATTGGCGGTAATCAAAACTAAAGTTACAGCATCTAAAACTTGATTACACAATAGGGACGCATAGTTATACGTCCCTATCGTCTTTAATTTAGTACCCAAAACTAAAAAATTGCCAAAAACCTGATAAATATTCTCTATCAGTCTAAATTTTCTGCAATTTAAATCACTAACAATTATGAAACGCCGAGAGGTTTTTAACACAGTTACGATCGCCACTGCAACTGTTGCTACTCTAATTTCCTAGTACAATGCTTAAGCTGCTACTTTTTCTTGAAGTTGCTTACCAAATGCTAATTGTTGAGATTGTTTACCTCTACAAGAGGAATATTACACTAAAATCTGTAAAAGCGCATAATCAACATATATTTACACTTTTCTCCTTAAACTCAAAACAATTTCTCGAACTTTAAGGAATAATTATGAACAATCCAGTAACGCCTGACATGCTGGTGGGTCTAGAAAACGCCCCAGAGGAAGTAAAAAGTGTCTTGAGTACAGAACCGCGTCAACCAGAAAAAGACCCAACTTTAGGAATTCCAGTCTCTGTCAATCGAGAAGGTAGCCCTCGGCATCGACTAGTAACAATTGGGGACTCCTTAACTCATGGATTTCAAAGTGGAGCTATTTTTAACACTAAATTGTCTTATCCCATGCTCATAGCCCGTGAAATGGGATGGGATAAAAATTTTCGCTATCCAACCTATGCCAGTCCAGGAGATGGTTTACCAATGAACTTGGAAAGGCTTGTACGAGAACTAAGTAATCGATTTCAGGTCGCAGATGGCATTAATGCTTTAGATGTAGCTTTTGTTGTACCGTGGTTATGGCGTTATTTTAATGAAATAAAGAATTATTGGGAACGTGGTCAAGGAAAACAGGCCCCAGTAACAGGGTCATTCAACCATAACCTAGCTGTATATGGATGGGATCTGAGGAATACTTTATCTCGCACCGCAGATATCGCCGAAACAGTTATCCAGACAATTCCTCCTAAAGATAATGCTAATTTTCTTCAACAAGTTCCAGAAAATGCTAGTGAAATAGCAACATTGTGGGTTTTAAATAATGCACGCGATTCTTTGGGAAAGGCCTTAACTCCTCTAGAAGCTGCAATCCAGTTAAGCCATGAAGAAAATATAGAGACAGACCAAGATGATGGCATTGAAACGCTAATTATTTTGATCGGTGCCAACAATGCCCTGGGAAGTATTTTAACTTTTCACATTGAGTGGTCTGGTAAAGATTTTCAGGACATGGCAACGAATGACAAATATACTGTATGGCTTCCCAGTCATTTTAAAGCTGAACTTGACATGATTGTGGAGAAAGTTAAACAAATTAAAGCCCGCCACGTAATTTGGGGAACAGTTCCCCATGTGACAATCGCTCCTTTTGCTCGTGGTATTAATAAAGATGAAAATGGTCAAAAAGTAAAGCCCGGTTCTCGCTATTTCCCTTACTACGCCCCATTTTGGTTTAATGAGGAGACTTTTGACTCGAAACGGCATCCCCACTTGACTGCGAATCAGGCTAGAGCAATCGATAGCGTTATTGATCAGTACAACAACTCTATTGTAGATGCGGTACGTAAAGGTCGAGAGCAAGGGAAAGACTGGTACTTATTTGAAACTGTTGCCTTGCTAGATCGTTTAGCTGTACGACGTTATATTGAGGATGAACAAGCACGCCCCAGCTGGTGGACTGAATATACTTTCCCCCCAGCAATTGATGCACTCCAGCCCAAACCGAACTCACAGTTTTTTAAGTCTAACTCACAGGGTCGCTTACAAGGTGGTTTATTTTCCCTGGATGGCATTCATCCTACCACTATTGGTTATGGAATTCTGGCACAGGAAATCATCAAAATTATGCAACTAGCTGGCGTCAAGTTTTACGAGGGTGATGGAGTTAATGAACGCAAAGAAGAGATTAAAATTGACTTTGAACGTTTGATCGAGGAAGATACACTCATTTCTCAGCCACCAACTGCTGTCTCTGCTGTCTTAGATTTTATTGGTTGGTTAGATACAACCACAAATGTTATATCCCAAATGTATAGAGCTAGTTTATAACATTCTGTGCGCCGTTTTGGATCAGCGATTTGTTATATTCAGTCGATAAAAAAGCCCAGGATAAATACCACCGCCATACTGACAACCAAAAAGCCAGTTTTATAGCAAAGTGCTGTTAGCGGAAGCGGGGCGTTTAGCCCGTGCTGTTAGCGGAAGCGGGGCGTTTAGCCCGTGCTGAGTAGAAACTCAGTATTATCAAAGGTTTCAGCAACCAACATAGTCCTAACCTATGCTTCGACTGCTATAGCACCTGGGAGATTGGCGAGAACATCGAACATGAAGCGATCGCCATTTAATCCCCGAAAGACTAAACTAAAAGCTGTGGAGCCAAATAGAATAAAAATTACCATGCTGGTGATTCGCAAAATAGTATCACAAACTTGACGCAGGGATTCTAAGGTAAGTTTACGATTAGCAGCCGCCAGTGCGATCGCACCACCACAACCCACTGCACCCGCTTCTGACAACAGATGTGGATGAAAACTGCTGTAATTCAGAAAAATCGTCTATGTGATTTCACTAATGCCAATTTACCAACTCATCTGCTAGAGATTCTAAAGGTTTACTGTTATATAAGCAATGCTTGCTAGAGTCTGGAGTGCATCAATTGTGGGCATCGATGCCGTCAAAGTAGGCGTGGAAGTCGATGTGTCAGGGGGATTACCGGGAATAGTTGTCTTGGGACTGCCAGATTCAGCGATTCAAGAATCCAGAGAAAGAGTCAAAGCAACTCTGAAAAATACTGGCTTTGCCTTTCCGATGCGAAAGATAGTAATTAATTTAACTCCGGCAGATTTACGCAAAGAAGGCCCCTGTTTCGATTTGCCTATTAGTGTGGGAATTTTGGCGGCTTCTGAGCAAGTTAGCGCTGATTTGTTAGGGGATTATCTATTTTTGGGCGAAGTTTCTTTGGATGGCGGTTTGCGTCCTGTGGCTGGTGTATTACCGATCGCAGCAGCAGCCCAAAAGATGGGAATTGCAGGTTTAGTTCTCCCTGCTGATAATGCCCAAGAAGCAGCAGTGGTTGAAGATTTGGCTGTTTACGGCTGCAAACATCTGTCTGAGGTGGTAGATTTTTTAAATAATCCGGGGCGTTATAAACCTGTGCAGATAGATAATACAACACAAACAACAACAGTATCCTACCCTGGCGCAGATTTGCATGACGTCAAAGGACAAGCTCATGGGCGTCGTGCTTTAGAAATTGCTGCGGCTGGTGGGCATAATCTCATTTTTGTCGGGCCGCCCGGTAGTGGGAAGACGATGCTAGCAAGGCGCTTACCGGGAATTTTACCGCCGTTGAGTTTTGCTGAATCTTTAGAAGTGACTCGCATTCATTCGGTAGCTGGTTTATTGAAAAATCGTGGTACATTGGTACGCGATCGCCCTTTTCGCAGTCCCCACCACTCGGCATCTGGGCCTGCTCTGGTGGGTGGTGGTAGTTTCCCTCGTCCTGGAGAGATCTCATTATCTCACAGAGGTGTGCTTTTTCTGGATGAGCTCACAGAATTTAAACGAGATGTGTTGGAATTTCTGCGCCAACCTCTAGAAGATGGCTACGTCACAATTTCCCGCACCAAATTATCGGTAATGTTTCCCGCACAGTTTACTTTGGTGGCGAGTACCAATCCCTGTCCTTGTGGTTACTATGGCGATACTATTCAACAATGTACTTGTTCTCCCCGCCAACGCGAGCAATATTGGGCAAAACTTTCTGGGCCGTTGATGGATCGAATTGATTTACAAGTTGCGGTGAATCGCTTGAAACCAGAAGAAATTACCCAACAACCGACGGGAGAAACATCAATATCAGTACGCGAACGAGTCCAACAAGCAAGCGATCGCGCCATTACTCGTTTCCAAGGAGAAGCAAATCTGCGTTGCAATGCCCATTTGCAAAGTAGTCATCTCCAGAAATGGTGCAAGTTAGATGATGCTAGCCGCAATTTATTAGAAGCAGCAATTAGAAAATTAGGTTTATCGGCAAGAGCAAGCGATCGCATTTTGAAAGTAGCCCGGACTATTGCAGATTTAGCGGGTGATGATGAGCTAAAAGCCAATCATGTAGCGGAGGCGATTCAGTACCGCACAATCGATAGAATGCAGTAATAATTAGCAAGGCTGAAGCTATGATTCTAATAGATGAGTGATAGTCCAAATTTTATGGAAATCAATAGTTTAGCAGAATCACAGACTGCAAATTTAAAAGTCAATATTTTACTGGAAACTAGAGAAGATGGTAGCGCGATCGCATCTGTTTTAGAACTTCCACAGTATCATGTTGAAGCAGCAACCCGCGAACAGGCACTCTTGATGCTAGAACAGCTTTTAGTTCAGCGAATGGACAAAGTTGAAGTAATTCCGATGGAAATCAAATTACCTAAAACTGAGCAATCTCAAAGACCTTGGATGAAATTTGCAGGAGTATTTAAAGATGATCCAGACTTTGACGTAGTTCAGCAGTATATTCAAGAGTATCGTCAAGAATTGGATGCTACTGAGAATGCAGCAGATTCTGGTACGCAGAGGGAAGCAAGTTGAGTCTTTGGATTCTCGATACTGATTGCGTTTCTCTTTTTCAGAGAGGAAATTTAGAAATTGCTCGTCGCTTAAACATTGTTGATGCTAGCGAAATAGCGATTACAATTGTTACTGTCGAGGAACAACTTCGTGGACGATTTCAAGTCATTCGACGAGCGACTGCTAATGATTTGGTTTCGGCTTATGAGAAACTACAGGTGACGTTTGATAGTTTGAAAAGCTTCAATGTTTTAAGATTCACTCCTGAAGTACAAGCATTATATACGAATCTAATCAATCAAAAGATTAAAGTTGGTCGGCAGGATTTACGGATTGCGGCGATCGCTCTCTCGGTAAATGGAATTTTGGTTACACGGAACAATCGGGACTTTTGTCAAGTACCCAATTTAATTTTGGACAATTGGATTTTGTAAAGCCGTTCTTCAATCTGCGCAATAGTTGTTATAAATGCCAAAATAAAGTTTATCGGCAAGAACAAGCGATCGCATCTATTTTGGAACTTCCACAGTATCGTGTCAAAACTAACAATAGAAAGTGGGTTAAGTAGGAAAAGTAGGATCTTTTCTATAAAATATTAAATAAACTCTTATTTAATGCATTTTTGACAGGTTAAGCGTACTAGTAATTGACAAAATTAATTTTTTCTTAATCTGTAAAAAATGATTTAAGTGTAATCTGTAGTTATCAGTAAACTTTAACCATTAATCCTTTTAGGAAAGGATAAATCGTTGCTGAATCAAAATCAGAAAATCTTATTTTGGAGTGTAGGATGAAAGGTTTTTTCACACGTAAAATTGCCCTTGTAGTTGCTGTACTCACTGTAAGTCTTGGCTTGAGTGCTAACAAAACTTCAGCTAACGTTGGGATCATCCAATTAGCTGATATCCTTCAAATCAATGTTACAGGCAAATGGTCGCCCTTAAGATTCATTGGGTTAACCTCAAATAATACTCTTGTAAATATAGATCCGAGTGGATTTGCTAAAGCAATTCAAGTCAAAGGAATTGACGGCAACTTACAAGGTATTGACTTCCGTCCAGCAAATGGTGTGCTTTATGGTGTCACAGATACTGACAACATATACACAATTAACTTTAGAACTGGTCAGGCTACGTTGGTGAGCAAATTATCTAGCAGCTTTAATGGAGGATTTCAGTCAGGATTTGACTTCAATCCCGTACCAGACCGCTTACGGATAGTAGGTAGTAATGACCAAAATTTTCGCACCAATGTAGATACTGGTGCAGTCATTGTCGATAAAACCCTAGCGTATGCTACTGATGATGTCAACGCCACAGCTGACCCCAACATTACCGCTGTCGGTTACACAAATTCGGTTGCTGGAGCCACATCAACTCAACTTTTTGGCATTGATTACGATCTTGACGTGTTAGTACTGCAAAACCCACCCAATGATGGCACTCTCAGAACGATCGGCAAGCTTGGTGTTAACTTTGCACCGATAAGCGGGTTCGACATCTTTACAAATGCACAAGGCAAAAATACTGGCTATGCACTGTCTGGTTCAGTTCTTTACACTATTAACCTATCTACTGGCGTTGCAACTCAAATCGCCAATGTACCTAAAGGTAACTTCATTGGTTTAGCCGTTATATCAAAGTAGGCATCCCCAAACTCGACTTAATCTATTGGTTAAAAGCGTAAACGCCTATGCTCTGCTCTCGATTGAATATCTTAACAATCGAGAGCAGAGCATAGGCCCTTCAGAAAATCTCACGAGCTCCTCATAAACACATCACGAATTATGCTTGAAAAGTTCGTGATTTATGTCTTCCACGCTGAAAAAAGATTCGCTCTTTTCGATAGAGGAAATTTAGAAATTGCTCGTCGCCTAAACATTATTGACGCTAGCGAAGTAGCAATTACAATTGTCACTGTTGAGGAACAACTTCGTGGACGATTTCAAGTTATTCGACGAGCGGTTCCTAATGATTTGGTTTCGGCTTAGAGGCTATTTATAAAGTAAATCTAAAGAGGAACAGTTGGGTCAAAGACATTGAGTTTTAAGCTGTTACGCATTTAATTTGTATATTTAATCGTGTTCGCGCAGCGTCTCCTTCAGGAGAAGGCTGTCATTGGTCATTCGTTATTAGTCATTTGTATTTCAAAGGACAGATGACTAATGACAAAGGACGGTCTAACTACAAAGATGTACAATCTAGACGCGCATCAGCTTACCCACTTGACAAGACTCTAATTTTCTTAACTTGATACCAATGGCATCCTGCCCCTCCTGAATATGGGACGGGTGAGGACACCTATCCCACAAGAAAATTTGGGATGTTTTTTTATTTGGAAGTCCCTTAGAAGTAGACGAAAATAGTGGTTAATCAGAGAGTGTTGAGGTGCGTTAACCTACGGCATAACACACCCTACTCACTTTCTCATGGTCTTTCACCAATTCCCAATGCCCTAATTCAAAAGGGTGGTAGTTCTTTAAGAATTGTGAACCGGATATGATTAATCGCCAAATCACCAATGGGGATATCTTCTTTGGTTAGCCGCGCACCTTGACTTGTCACGGTTTCAAAGGTGATGCCTTTGCCAATTTCAATGTGATACCAGCACAAACCCATAAAAAAGCGTGTCGGATAAGGCCCACCTTCACCTATATCGTCAGGATTTGATTCCATTGGCAACCAGCCGAAATTTGGGACGTAAAATTCTAGCCAAACATGATTAAAGTCGGGTTGTAGCGGTACTCCTTGTAAGTCACTATGGGCAGGACATTTGTACCTGCCTACGGTACGGCAGGGGATGCCATTTAAACGGGATAAGGCAAGTAAAACGCCGACATATTCGCCACAAGAACCAACGCCCCGTTCTAAAACTGTATCTGGCGTGTCAATGTAAGGTTTAATACCGTAGGATAACTGATCATAAACGTAGTTGCGGATGCTGTGCATTTTCCGCAGCACATTGGTTTCAGAACCAATCGCTTCTCTAGCGGCACGGCGAACAATGGTAGTATCCATTGCTAAATCGTCGTCGTCCACTAGGTAGCGTGTTTGTAATTCTGGGGACAGATTGGGTATATTTTCCACATCTCTGGGTGTGATGCGATACTTAATGCCTCGAACTTCCAAAAGTGCTTTCCAGCCAAATATATGCCGTTCTCCTGGTGCTAGAGAATCAAATTTAAAGACTGCTACACGTTGCCCCTCTACCACTTCTTCGGTGAAGGGTATACCAATGGGTTCAACGTGTTTCACCTTTTGACGCTCAGTTTCCGATGGTAGGGCGATGCGCCATTCGACATCGGGTAAATAAACTTCGTCTAAGGGTGCAATTTCCTCAGCATAAGACATTTCAATCAGATAGCCGTTAGAGAGAGCGTAGCGCTTATCTGGCTGGTAATGATAATACAGAGGATGAATAAAAGTGCGATCGCGGAATGTTAGCTCATGACTCGGATCGGCATTGGGGTTATCCCGGATATAAGGTTCCTCTGAGGCGTAGGCGACGTAAATACTTTCTTTGCCTGTTTCGTCATTTTTATGGATTGCTATACCTGTAGGACATTCAAAAGGTGTCAGGACGCTGAATTGCAGCTCTCCCGTGGCCCTGTCCATCGCGTAAACTGATTGTTCGATGCGATCGCAAATCCATAGCATTTCTTGGTTGACTGCCAAATTCTCTATCCCAACTCCAGGGGCATAAAATCTGGTAATCTCTTTTCGCGTTTCGCGGTTAAAAACCAGAATGTAGCCCAGCCTTTGGCAACTAACATAAACTGTTGTTTCCCAGACAGCAACGCCATCAGCGGCATAAGGCAATGTTACAAAATGTTCCAGATCCAAAGCGTTGAGCTTGCACGAGTAAACACTATTTTCTCGGCTCACCCACAGGGTATCATCCCACACCGCTAGACCAGTGACATCGATAAATTCTTCAACTTGATGGGGATTGAGAATTTTGCTGTTGTCAGAGGTGGGATCGATCTCCAGTAGATGCCCTTTTATACTGTCAATAGCAATCAGTCTATCTTTAATGAAAGTAATGCCACACAGGGTAGCAGCAGTAAGCGGTCGAATTGTTTTTTGCCCAAACATCTGGCTAACGGTCAAAGTGGGGAGTGCAAAACTCATAAAACCTTGTGGTAAGTGTAAAAAACCCTCACCTTTAGGTAGGGGAGGAAACATGACTCAAACGGTTTTACCGTCGTCACACCAATTGCTTGAGATCGAAAATCCTCGTCGAGCAATGGCTCCCCCGATTGGGGTGGATGAAGAGTGCTGAGTTAAAAGACTGCCCACAATGGGCGTTGCTCTTACCAAGTACATCAATTAGTGGTTCTCGATCGCCACGTTTACGACGAGGTACTAATAATTATCGGTACAATGTGTTCCGATAAACTCTTTCGTGAGAAATAATACTATGTGAAAAGAGGAGGAATTTACAAATATTAAGAATTACATATACACTCATACAACTGGGCGATCGGCTTAATGTAACTTTAGAAGATGGAATTCCTGCCATCACTAAATTATGATCGAATTTTGTAACCATTTGCTGTGACCTACACGATGTCTGCTAATTCTCAGCCTGAAGGTGCCGCCGTTTGGCATAGTTTAGAAGTTGATAAAGCGCTAGACCTGCTTGATAGTAACGCAGACAGTGGCTTAACACCCGAAGATATTCAACAAAGGTTGCAAAAATACGGCCCCAACGAACTTGAAGAAACTGCTGGCCGTAGTGCTTGGGAAATTCTGCTCGATCAGTTCAAGAACATTATGTTGTTGATGCTGATTGGCGTAGCTCTCATTTCTGGGTTTTTAGACCTGATGGCTTTGCGGGAGGGAAGATTAAAGCCCGGTGAAGTGCCATTTAAAGATACGATCGCGATTTTAGCAATTGTCATCCTCAATGGCATACTCGGCTACGTCCAAGAAAGCCGTGCCGAAAAAGCCCTGGCTGCTTTGAAAAAAATGACTTCTCCCTTAGTGCGGGTGTTCCGCGACGCCAGACTGGTGGAGATAGCAGCTAAGGAACTAGTTCCAGGGGATGTAATGCTGCTGGAAGCTGGGATGCAGATAGCCGCAGATGGACGCTTGATCGAACAGTCTAATTTACAAGTGCGTGAGTCGGCATTGACTGGTGAAGCGGAAGCGGTGAATAAACAGGCATCACTAAAATTGCCTGAAGAAACATCATTAGGCGATCGCCTCAATGTTGTCTTTCAAGGAACTGAAGTAGTCCAAGGACGTGCCAAGGTTCTGGTGACGAACACCGGCATGACTACAGAACTAGGCAAAATTGCCACCATGTTGCAGGCGGTGGAAAGTGAGCCGACACCGTTACAACAACGGATGACTCAACTGGGTAACGTCCTAGTTACAGGTTCTTTGATTCTTGTGGCGATCGTTGTTATCGGCGGTGTGCTCAAGGACGGAGGTTTTAAAAACATCCAAGAACTCTTGGAGGTTTCCTTGAGTATGGCGGTTGCTGTGGTGCCAGAAGGTTTACCAGCTGTAATTACCGTCACCTTGGCACTGGGAACCCAGCGAATGGTGCGCCAAAATGCCTTGATTCGCAAATTGCCAGCAGTGGAAACGTTGGGTTCTGTAACTACCATCTGTTCTGATAAAACCGGCACCCTGACTCAAAATAAAATGGTGGTGCAATCGATTTCCACCAATAACAAAACCTTTCGCGTCACCGGCCAAGGTTATGCCCCCACAGGAGACTTTCAGTTCAATGATCAAAAAATTTCCCTAGAGGAGTCTCCAGAAATCTCCGCCTTATCAGTCGCCTGTGCTGTTTGTAATGATTCAGTGTTGCAAAAAGAACAAGGGGAATGGGCAATTTTGGGAGATCCGACAGAAGGGGCATTAATCACCCTGGCGGGAAAAGCCGGAATTGAAAAAGACCAGTGGAACAGTAAATTACCTCGCGTTGGTGAGTTCCCCTTTTCCTCAGAACGGAAGCGGATGAGCGTGATTGCTCAGGTGGAGGGAGTCGCCACAGGTGAAGCATCTTCAAGAGGCGTTGACCCAGCAATCGCCAGTTTTCTGCAATCGGAACCTTATTTAATGTTTACCAAAGGTTCTCCAGAATTAATCTTGGCACGTTGCACTCAGATTCATTTGGGTAATGACACAGGCCGCTTGAGTGAAGAACAACGCCAGAAAATTTTGGCAGAAAATGACCTGATGGCGAGTAAGGGTTTACGGGTGCTAGGTTTTGCCTACAAACCGCTAGTAGAGATTCCCCCAGAAGGTTCAGACGAAACATCTGAGCAAGATTTAGTCTGGCTGGGATTGGTGGGAATGCTAGATGCACCACGCCCAGAAGTCAGGGCATCTGTACAGGAGTGCCGAGAAGCTGGTATTCGCCCAGTGATGATTACTGGCGACCATCAATTAACAGCACGAGCGATCGCCACCGATTTAGGAATTGCCCAAGAAGGCGATAGGCTACTTACAGGTCAAGAATTGCAGCGGATGACTGACCAGGAACTAGAGCAAAATGTTGACTTGGTGAGCATCTATGCTAGGGTTTCCCCAGAACACAAACTGCGAATTGTCCAAGCACTGCAACGCCGGGGCAGATTTGTGGCGATGACAGGCGATGGTGTCAACGATGCTCCAGCCCTCAAACAAGCCGACATCGGTATTGCGATGGGCATTACTGGCACTGATGTCAGTAAAGAAGCTAGTGACATGGTGTTACTTGATGACAACTTCGCCACCATTGTCAGCGCCACCAAGGAAGGTAGAGTTGTTTACACCAACATCCGCCGCTTTATTAAATACATCTTGGGCAGTAACATTGGTGAAGTTATCACAATTGCAGCTGCACCCTTAATTGGTTTGGGAGGCGTTCCCCTTACCCCCTTACAAATTTTGTGGATGAACTTGGTAACAGACGGTTTACCAGCCTTGGCATTAGCTGTGGAACCTCCAGAACCGGATGTCATGCAACGTCCGCCTTTTAGTCCCCGCGAAAGTATTTTTGCAAGGGGATTGGGTTCTTACATGATTCGCATTGGGATCATTTTTGCCATCATCACCATTGCCTTAATGTGGTGGGCTTATCAACATACTCATGCCCCTGAGTATCAGGGCAATCGTGATGCTTGGAAAACAATGGTATTTACTACCTTGTGTATTGCCCAAATGGGTCATGCGATCGCCATTCGCTCCAACAACCGACTGGCCATAGAGATGAATCCCTTCTCCAATATCTTTGTACTAGCGGCTGTTGTCGTCACCACGATTTTGCAGTTGATGCTAGTTTACGTCCCACCCCTGCGAGATTTCTTTGGTACTCACTACTTGAATATGCAAGAGTTGGGAGTTTGTATTGGTTTCAGTGCCTTAATGTTTGTCTGGATTGAAGCGGAGAAGATATTTTTGCGGATTATGGGCAAGAAAGCTGTGTGAGAGCATGGATGATGGAGATTGAGGCGTTGCAACACTCACCAACGCTGAACTTCGGAGCATACTTGCGGCTAAACAAGCTTTCCGGCAAGCTTTAAATAGAGGTTCAACCATTTCTATTATTGGGACTTAGACAAAAAGTAGCCAGAAAAAACACTTAAATGTATATACAGAGAGACTTTGACATCGTTCTGCCTAGTTTCTTGATATTCAAGCATTTTTGAGCAAAGGGTGTATTTTCCTTGTCCTGTATGGGTTTGAGGCTTGTTTCTGCCTAAAAAAAGTTTAAGTCCCATTATTCAGAAGTGTTTTTGCTTAAATGCTAATAAAAGCTTAGTGACTGCTAATCACTAAGCCTGATTCCTTCTTCATGTAAAAAAGGACTAAGATGTATATCAAGCTTATCATTTCTTCTTTGACAGTCTCTCTGATAGCTTCGGTCGCACTGGCGGCAAAAGACCCGGCTTATATACCTCTGGCTGCAAGCGTAGGGGGAGGTATAGCGGCTATTAGTACGCTTATTAAGCCAGAGCGTACATCATTGCCACAATCTAAAGACGATACTCTAAAGTAGTCTTTAAGATGCGGTCATTAACAGACTTTAGGGGTTTAAGTCCCCTATCTCTATAGGCAGCACGTTTTGTGTTGGGGTCTAAATCTCCGTCAAAAAACGTAATTGCGTTAGCGCAGTGTTAGCGACGTAGGAGTGTCATTGCGAATTGCGAATTGGTTTAACTCCAACAATCGCATTTCAAGAATTATTTCTAATCAACTGCAACAATATAGACTCAAGACTTGGTAATGCAGGATTTGTAGTGCCCTGATGTTCTTCAAAATTACGCTGATGTTGTTCATGGCTATCACGTAACTCAAGTAACACATCGTCCAAAATCGCGCTACGACCCAGAACACGGTCAACGTTACTGGTAAGCTCTCTCATTTCCTGGCTTAGTTCATCCAGTTGTGCTTGAGTATTAGCTTGTCTAATAGTTAAATTGTCTAATTGTTCTTGTGTACTAGTTTGTCTTTGAGCCAACCCCAAGATTATTTGTTCAATACGGTCTATTCGGTTAGGGAAGTATTCAGATGTGTCAGTCATTTTTCTTGTGTTGAACTTCTACAATTTTACTTCTATAACCGTGTCTAACCTTCGTAGTGATAGCTCTCACTTGCAAAAGTCTACTGCCAACACAAGGAAAAAAATATTTTATGGAAGTTCATAATAACAACCGAGATAACCCTGATTGAAATTAGAGTATCTATTCCTTCCTTTCTCCTATTTCTCCTTTCCTTGTGTTCCTTATGTACCTCAAAACTCTAAATCTACGACAATTTCGCAATTATCAAGACCAAAAGGTTGAGTTTAATGCTGCCAAAACAATTTTGGTAGGTAATAATGCTCAAGGAAAGTCGAATTTGTTGGAGGCGGTGGAGTTGCTGGCGACATTGCGATCGCACCGCATCACCCGCGATCGCGATTTAGTTCAAGAAGGGGAAGCCATAGCCCAAATTGATGCCACCCTTGAGCGACAAACAGGTGTTAGCGACCTGACCTTAACCCTGCGCCGTAATGGTCGCCGTAGCGTTGCTCTCAATGGTGAATTTATCCGCCGTCAAATGGACTTTCTTGGCGTTCTCAATGCAGTCCAATTTTCCAGCTTGGATTTAGACTTAGTACGCGGCGGCCCCGAAGGTCGCCGCAACTGGTTAGATACATTATTAATTCAACTAGAACCAGTTTATGCTCACATTTTGCAGCAGTATAACCATGTATTACGCCAGCGCAATGCCTTTTTAAAACGCCATGTAGAGACCTTGGATGCAACGTCTTTACAATCAGAACTAGCGCTGTGGGATGCACAGTTAGCGACCACAGGAACTAGGGTAATTAGACGACGCGATCGCGCCATTCAAAGATTAGCTCCTATTGCTAGTGCTTGGCACGCCAGTATTAGCGGCAGTACAGAAGTTCTCCAAATCAAGTACCTGCCGAATATTCCTTTAGAGGATAACCAGCCAGAAGAAGTGCAGCAAGCTTTTTTAGCAAAAATTCAGCAACGAGCGATCGCCGAAATGCACCAAGGCACTACTCTTGTCGGCCCGCATCGAGACGAAATAGAATTAACTATTAACCAGACACCCGCTCGTCAATATGGTTCTCAAGGTCAACAACGAACGCTGGTTCTAGCCTTAAAATTAGCTGAATTACAATTAATTGAAGAAGTCGTCAAAGAGCCACCATTACTATTACTAGATGATGTTCTTGCCGAACTAGATTTATCCCGCCAAAATCAATTGCTTGATGCCATTCAAGACCGTTTTCAAACCTTGATTACTACTACTCATTTGGGTTCTTTTGATTCCCAATGGTTAAAATCTTCACAAATCCTTTTTGTGAAGGCAGGAGAAATAATGCAACATCAATAATTTTAAAAATCATATTTATAGTAGTTGAAGTATAATTTATACCAAGTTAAAGGTCGCGGATGCTTTGAGGCTGACTTGAGAATATTTTTAACCTCTAATTCCATTTGATTTGCGTTCTCTCATATCGCTTTTAGTCTAGTTCGTGGTGCGAAACTCAGAAAGCTCATTCTATAAAGCCTAAAAACCTTGGTTTTAGTTCCTAGAAACATCTTAAATCCGTATCCTCGTTTTTTGAAAATTTAGTTTCGCACCGGAAACTAGTCTAGTTCTCGGTGCAAAACTCCAAACCTTTACGACAATTGATGTACATCAAATATAAG
>NZ_JAVRBM010000107.1:0-25710 GCF_034531255.1 Nostoc sp. ChiQUE01b
AAATTCATACATAGCAAGCTTTTTGTGCTTTCCTATCCGTCGAACTCACGTTAATCTAGGAGAATACCTAAAAGCCATTGAGTACCACAAGCAGCACTTGGCAATTGCACAAGAAATTAAATACCGTGAAGGTGAGAGTAACGCACTGGGGGGTCTCGGTAACGCCTACTTGAGTCTGGGAGACTACCCCAAAGCTCTTGAGTATTATCAGCAGGACTTAGCGATCAAACAAGACATCAAAGACCGTCGAGGAGAGAGTAATACGCTGGGAAATCTCGGTATTACTTATTGGAGTCTGGGAAACTACCCTAAATCTATTGAGTACCAACAGCAGCGATTGGCGATTGCACGAGAAATTAAAGACCGTCAAGGTGAGGGTGCCGGGTTGGGAAATCTTGGTCTTGCTTACTCGAGTCTAGGAGACTACCTCAAAGCTATTGAATACCATAAGAAGCACTTAGCAATTGCAAGAGAAATTAAAGATCGTAAAGCTGAGGGGCAATCATTGGGAAATCTCGGTCTTGTTTACTTGCTTGTGGGAGACTACCCTAAAGCCATTGAAAACTTTAAACAACACTTGGCGATCACACGAAAAATCAAAGACCGTCAAGCTGAGGCTACTATGCTGGGAAACCTTGGTAGTGCCTACGGAATTTTGGGAAATCGCTCCCAAGCTATTGAGTATTTTGAGCAGCACTTAGCGATCGCACAGGAAATCAAAGACCGTCAAGCTGAGGGGATCGCGCTCAATAATTTAGGCTACGAGTTCTACAAACAAGGGAATCTTACTCTAGCAGAGAGTACCTTATTTGCAGGAATAAATGTTTTGGAAAGTCTACGAGAGAGATTAAAGGATAGCGAGAAAGTGTCGATTTTTGACACCCAACGTGGAGTCTATCAAAATTTACAAAAAGTTTTAATTGCTCAAAATAAAACCAATGCAGCTTTAGAAATTTCCGAGCGCGGTCGTGCTAGAGCATTTGTTGAGTTAATCTCGTCTCGCTTACCCATTAATAGTAAAAGCGAAGTAAAATCACCCAAACCACCCACAATTGACGAGATGAAGCAAATAGCCAAGGCTCAAAATTCGACCTTGGTTCAATACTCAATTATTAGTGGTGAATTCAAAGTTAAAGGTAAATTACAGTTTAAACAATCAGAACTATATATTTGGGTCATCAAACCTACAGGTGAAGTCGTATTTCGTAAAGCTGACCTCAATCCCCTGTGGCAGCAACAAAACTCCTCCCTATCAAACCTCGTTACCAAAACCCTAGAATCTTTCGGTGTCGCCATAGATACTACCAGAAGCGCAAATAACCAACAAAGTTTTGCAGTTGGAGACTTAGTAAGACGCAATAATAATGAAGATTTCCCTAATGACCCTGCTTGGAAAGTAGTTGCAGTTAATCCTCAAAACAGGACACTCAAAATCCGGCTGATTACTTGGGAAGATAATGTGAAACCCATCGAACGAACATTCGCCCAAGTTACAAAAGTATCATCTCCTCAAGCAGCCAACACCAATTTGCAACAACTGCACAAAATTCTCATCGATCCCATAGCCGACCTCTTACCAAAAGACCCAAATGCCCGTGTCACCTTCATTCCCCAAGGTTCTTTATTTTTCGTTCCCTTCCCAGCGCTGCAAGATCCAGATAGAAAGTACCTAATTGAAAAACATACTATCCTCACTGCACCCGCCATACAAGTGCTGGATTTAACTCGCAAACAGCGCCAAAAACTACCAGCAACAGTCAAAGATGCGCTAATTATCGGCAATCCTACTATGCCCAAAGTATCGAAAATTCCTGGTGAAGTGGCAGAACAATTACCTCCTCTTCCAAATGCAGAGATAGAAGCAAAACAAGTAGCACAGTTATTTAATACTCAAGCAATTACTGGTAATCAAGCAACCACATCTCTAATCTTACAGCAACTACCAAAAGCGAGGATAGTACATTTTGCAACCCACGGCTTACTTGATGATTTTACAGGTGGAGGTGTACCGGGTGCGATCGCGCTTGCTCCCGAACCTATAAATAAAGGAAAAGAAGAAGGAAATAACGGTTTACTAACTGCAAGCGAAATCTTCGACTTGAAGCTAAACGCCGAGTTAGTTGTCCTGAGTGCTTGCAATACCGGAGTTGGGAGAATTACAGGTGATGGGGTGATTGGTTTATCGCGTTCTTTGATTAGTGCGGGTGTCCCCAGTGTGATTGTTTCTCTGTGGTCAATACCCGATGCTCCCACTGCATCCCTGATGACGGAGTTTTATCAACGGTTGCAGCAAGGTGATGATAAAGCTTCTGCGCTGCGTCAGGCAATGTTGACAACTATGGAAAAACATCCAGACCCCAAGAACTGGGCTGCTTTTACGTTAATTGGCGAGTCTAATTAAACCACAGTTTGCGTTGTGTACCATTACAGCGGTAGAAAATCTATAAATGTTATAGTTTATTTTACATTTGTAACAAGAGTTTTTATAAATTAATAAAAGCTACAACAGTTTTGAATTACTCGTTATAAATTAAGAGATTCATATTTTACTCACTATTTTTATTACAAAAATATTAAGACCATTTTACAGATATAAGTAATTCCTGTAACAATGCAAATAGTTAATTTCATTTTTAAACGCAGAGGGACGCAGAGGTTCACGCAGAGGGGCGCAGAGATTTCATCAGAGCCATTTGTGTTGTTTCTTTAAAAAATGGGGATGCTCTCTGTAAATAACTACTCAACATAGTAACAGTCCAACTTTAAAAATGAGTAAGTTAGTTGTCCTCGAACTAGGGGAAGGCGATTTTGGGCAGCAGGGATTTCCTGTAACATTGCAAATCGCAGAAGATGGGGAACCTTCCTCCATAAAAATCACAGGAAGCTTACCTGCTGCTCCCCAACTTGAGCAAAGTTACAAAGATTGGCAGTCAAGTTATAGCCGTTATCGCCGTTCGGGATCGCCAATGCGTTTAGAAGCAGCAGATGCTGAGATCATAAATATCGGCGATTTCAGAGATGAATGTCAAGAAGCCGGAAGAATATTAAGCGATACTTTAAATGATTGGTTAAAATCTAATTCTTTTACTGATATTAGAGAAGAATTTTTCCAAAAAATTAAGTCTGACGAAAAGATTAGAATTCTCTTGCAGACAGATGAGCATTTGTTGTGGAAATTGCCTTGGAGTTTATGGGAATTATTGCTGCAAGATTATAAATATGCTGAAATAGCATTGAGTCCAAGAAAATATGAGCCACCCTCAGAAAAGTATCAAATTAGAAAACGGAAAATTAAAATATTAGCTATTATAGGCAATAGTCAAGGTATTAATGTTGCAGCAGACCAACAAATATTAAATCAACAATTACCAGATGCAAACATTGAATTTTTAGTAGAACCAAGTAGAAATCAACTCAACGATAAACTTTGGGAACAAACCTGGGATATATTATTTTTTGCTGGACATAGCGAAAGTCAAGATGATGCCAATCAAGGCTGGCTCAAAATCAATAAAGATGAAACTTTAAGTATTCAAGATTTAAAATTTGCCCTCGACAAAGCAATCGCCAAAGGACTTTCTCTGGCAATTTTTAACTCTTGCGATGGTTTAGGATTAGCCGCCGAATTAAGTGCAATGCAGATTCCCCAAATGATTGTCATGCGGGAGTCAATTCCAGATGAAGTCGCACAAGAATTTTTAAAGCATTTTCTCAAAGCTTTCGCTCGCGGTCAATCATTATATTTAGCAGTGCGAGAAGCAAGAGAACGCTTACAAGGTTTAGAAGGTAAATTTCCTTGCGCCAGTTGGCTACCTGTTATTTTCCAAAACCCTGCTTCTACACCACTAACTTGGATTCCACGCAAATATGCTCCAAAGTTCTCAACGGTGATGGCTGCGAGTGTTGCTGTCGCTGTTTTAGTGTTGGGAGTGCGTTATCTGGGGTTGTTGCAACCATTGGAACTTAAAGCTTATGACCAGATGATGCAATTGCGACCTGATGAAGAAATTGACCATCGTATTTTGGTTGTTGAAGTTACCCAAAAGGACATTGATGCTCAAGATAAAAAAGAAAGGGGTTCATCTTCATTAACAGTTTCTACTTTCACCAAACTTTTAAATAATATTCAAAAATACAAACCTCATTACATAGGTTTAGTTCAAGATTTAGATACACCTGAGCAGGTTGTATTCAGAAAAAATTTAGAAAAGCTGTTTGAAGAAAACTCTAATTTGTACGCTTTATGCGGAGGAAAAAATATTGCTCAAGGTGACGTATCGGGTAATCCTCCTTCGTCAAAAGATGCTTTTGGATTTAGTGATGTCTTCAAAGATGGCGATCAAGTTCTCCGACGTTACGTGTGGTATCAAAATTCTCAAGATACTCGTTGCTCCACTCCTTATGCTTTCAGTTTAATTTTAGCACTGCAATATTTAGAAGCCAAAGAAACTAAATATCAAGTAACATCAAAAAAACAGCTACAAATTGGTAACGTGATTCTGCCAAGGTTACAAAAACGTGCTGGAGGTTATCAACCGCTGGATAATCATGGATACCAAATGCTACTGAATTATCGCACTTCTTATGGGCAGCTAAATAAGATTACAGATTTTACCCCTGTTGAAAATTTTATCAGTAGTCATCCGCCATCTGAACTAGCTAATTTGGTAAAAGACCGAATTGTTATTATCGGTGTCACTGATAAAGAATTTGCCAAAGACAACCTTTTTCAGACTCCTTATAATCAGAAGATTACTCCTGTGTGGGTTCATGCACAGATGGTCAGTCAAATTCTCAGTGCTGTCCAAGATAAGCGTCCTCTTTTAAGCGTTTGGTCTGATTGGGAGGATATTTTATGGATTTGCGGTTGGTCTTTTGTGGGGGGATTGATAGTTTGGCGCATTCGGGGTGCAATACGCATAGGGGTGGCAATTTTTGTAGCCATAGCTATCTTATATAGCTCGTGTTTCCTTCTGTTTATTCAAGGACTTTGGGTACCATTTGTACCATCTGTCTTAGTATTAATAACCATAACCGGAATTTTTATAGTTTACATCCAGTATCAGGAAGGCAAAAAGTTTAAAGTTTAGACTCTGTATCAATATAAAGGTAAAAAATGAAGTTTAAAAAATGGCGATCGCCAAAACTAATACTATTTTTAATTCTCCCTTTGTTACTCGGTTATTACGTCAATGTACAAGCAAATGTTTCGCTGTCGAAACAGAGACTGAATCAGCAACAAGTACTAGGGCAAAAACCTTCTACACAACCATCTCAGCGCTCAAAAAGAAAGCCAATTCGCATCATATTACCCAATGAAGGCGCACCTGGTAATCCCGTGGGAGCTAAGACTCGTGGTTCATGTCCCAGTGACAAAAATAAGCCTGCTCTCACCGCTTTGATACCGGGGAAAAATATGGGCTTAACCATCGCAGAACGTCCCACATTTTGGTTTTACGTACCCTATCAAGCAAGTTCTACAACTCCGGTAGAATTTAAGCTGACAGATGCACAAGGAAAAGAAATTTACAAACAGAATTTGCAGTTAACAAATACGCCTGGTGTTATTGGTGTCACAATACCAGCCAACGCATCTGCTTTAGAAGTTGATAAAATCTATGAGTGGGAACTTTCTGTCACTTGCACTCCTGAGATTGATGCTGTGAAGGGAAGAATCAAACGGGTAAAAGCAAGTGCTGACGTGATGAGTCAGTTACAGGCGAGTAGGGGACGCGATCGCATTATTATTTATGCCGAAAATGGTTTTTGGTACGACACTCTCACCGGATTAATTGAACTTCGTCGCCAAAATCCCCAGGATAAAAATTTTAAAGCTGACTGGGAAGATTTCTTGAAGTCAGATGGGGTTGAGTTATCAAATATTGCACCAGAGCCAATTGTTTCCTGCTGTAAGTATAAATAGTAACTGTTATGGGTGTAAAAAAAATTTCTTTAGGTGCGCTGGCTATTGTCTTATGTACGTTTGCGATCGCTCTACCTTCAGCCAAGCCAGTTTCGTTATACGTCAGCCAAGTTATGCATAATTCCAACAAAGCTGAGGCTGATCGGTTGTTCAAGCTGGGTGAGCAGCAAATAAAAGACAATCAACCAAAAGCTGCTTTGGAATCTTTTCAAAAAGCATTACTAATTTACCAGCAAATTAAGGAACGTTTAGCAGAGGGACATACTCACAAGAATATTAGTAACGCCTACTTTTTCTTAAAAGATTTTCCTCAAGCACTCACCCATCAGCAACAGGCGTTATCGATAGCACGAGAAATTAAAAACCCTGATTTAGAAGCAAGGGCGCTACTTAATCTGGGAATCATAAATTTAAATGCTCCACAAGGAAATATAGTAAGCGCTATTGATTTTTATCAACAAAGTTTAGCTATTTCAAGAGCGAGTAAAAATTCCGAAGTAGAGCAAAAAGGTTTGTTGTCTCTTAAAAGTGCCATTGAGTTATTTGAGAAGAGTTTAGTAATTGTTCGAGATACTAAAGATAAACGCAGAGAAATAAATATTTTAGTCGGTTTGGGACATGCTTATACTGCTGTCGGGGAGGACAGCAAGGCGATCGCACCTTTCGAGCAAGCATTGGCGATCGCACGGGAACTTAAAGATACTGAACTGGAAACAGCTGTCTTGCAAAGCCAAGGTAAAGCACTGGGACAAATCACTTATTCTTACTTTGTTCAAGGAGACTACGCCCAAGCTATTCAATATTCAGAGCAATTAAGAGCCATCGCACAGAAGATAAAAAACCCTCAACTTGAAGTTGCAGCTTTAGGAGTGTTAGGAGCTTCGTATAATTCTACTGGAAAGCTTCAAAAAGCAGTTATTGTTCTTGAAGAACAGCAGAAAATTTTTGAAAAAAATCAAGCTCCTTGGGTTGCACTTCAACAAGGACTTAAATTAGGAGGATTGTGCAGCAGTTACCAATCTTTAAACGATTATTCTAAAGCAATTAGCTGTTCTCAACAAGGTTTACAAATTGCCCAAAAATACAAAAACAATCCAGAACCAGCAATACAAATCAGTAATCGTGCAGCTGAATTCAATCATTTGTTGATATTAGGAATTGTCTATAAGCAGAAAAATGAGCCTCAAGAATCAGTCAAATATTTGGAATCGGCTCTGGCAATCCATCAGGAGTTAAAGAATAATCAGGAATTTCAAAAAAATGAAATAATAACTGTTGTCATGCTATTAGGATTATTAGGATCGAGTTATCAGGACATTGGAGATACAAACAAAGCAATTGACAATTTTAAACAACAATTAGCAATATCAATAGCAAGTGGAGATATTCTCGAACAAGGAAAAGCACACATTAATCTTGGTGGTGCTTATTTAGCCCAGAACAAATATGATGTTAGCTTCGATCATTTTAACAAAGCGATAAAAATTGCCCAAGATAATAAAGAACCGCTACTTGAGTTACAAGTATATCGGAGTTTAAGTGCTTCCTATGGATTGATTGGTGATTTAGATGGAGCAATTGAATACGAGGAAACAGCATTAAAAATAGCTCAAAACTCGAATAACTGCTTAATAGAAAACCAAAGTATTTTATCCTCACTACCCCAGCAAAATTTTTTTAAACAGCAGAGCCAGAGAGAAAAATGTAAATCCTTTCAACAAATGGAAGTGCAATCCTTAAGCATTTTAGGTTCTTTATATACTTCGACTGCAAATCAAAAATATAATTTTGATACAGGCATCAAGTATATCAACCAGGGGTTAGAATTAGCACAAAAGCTCAAGCTAGCTGATGAAGAGGCTACGGCATTTCGATATTTAGCATCTGCCTATTCTCAGCAGGGTAATTGGAAAAATGCGATTAAATATTACGAAAAGACTATAGCTCTCAATAGGGAAAGTACAGATACAAGCAATTCTTTGAAGTGGAGTTCAAAAGTAGACTTACTCCAATCCCTAGCAAATGCCTATGCTGCGACTGGTAATCTTAATAAAGCACTCCAAATTCAGCGCGATGCTGAGTTACTGGTAAAGCCAGATTCTAACCCACATGCTTTGGCAGTCAGTCTATCAAGTGGAGGATTTTTGTATTTTTTAGCTAAAGATACAGCTAAAGCTGAAAAACTACTCTCTGAAGCGATAGAGAAATATGACTCAATACTTGACAAAGGAGTTGGTCAGCAAGATGCTAACAGGGTATCGTTTTTTAATTCCTATTTAATTACTTATCAAACACTTGCAGAAGTCCTTGTTGCTCAAAATAGAAAAGAGGAAGCACTAGTAATTTCTGAGAGAGGTCGAGCTAGAATATTATCAGAGTTACTAGCGAACTCTTCCAGTGACACTAAAAACCGAGAGTTAATAACACAAAATTCCAAAATTTCAATTCAACAAATTCAGCAAATAGCCAAGCAGCAAAATGCAACTTTAGTTGAATACCAAATTATTCAGGATCGCTTACGTATAACTCCATCTTCAATTAATAGTAAAAGACCACAAAGACCCACAGCAAAACTTTTCATTTGGGTTGTCAAACCCAACGGCGAAATTAAATTTCATCAATCTGACCTTACCCTATTACACCAACAAAATACCTCCCTATTAAACCTTGTTAATGATACCCTTGCATCCATCCCTAAAAATGCCAATGCTGTAAGTACTCGTGACAACACCAACCCGCGAACCTTTAAGAAAGGCGATCGCGTCAGACTCAAAAATGACTTTGCTAAAGACCAACCTTGGATAGTATTAGCAGTTAATAATGATACACTTACCCTCAGACAACCCTCTTATCCACCAGGGCAAACATCAACATATCCCATTACTGATGTAGTAGAAAAAATTGGGGAAAAAGGCTCGCAATCCAGCGCTAACGCCAAAGACCGCAACTTACAACAACTCTATCAACTGCTAATCGAACCCATCGCCGAACTGCTACCTACCGAAGAAGATGCGCGTATAATTTTTATCCCTCAGCAAGAACTATTTGCCGTTCCTTTTCCCGCATTACAAGACCCGCAAGGGAAATACTTAATACAAAAACACACAATTCTTACCGCACCATCGATTCAAGTTTTACAATTAACCCATCAACAACGCCAGCGAGTTCCTGGTTCAGCAAAAGATGTCCTGCTTGTCGGTAATCCTATCATGCCCAAGGTAGCCATGAAACCAGGAGAAACGCCTCAACAATTACCTCAACTAGAAGGAACCGAAGCAGAAGTTAAAGCCATAGCACCTCTATTCCATGCCAAACCGCTCATAGGCAAAGATGCCACTAAACTGGCAATCTTGCCGATTCTCCCCAAAGCCAGAATAATTCATTTCGCCACACATGGGATATTGGATGATCTCAGGGGATTAGGAAGTGCAATCGCTCTTGCACCCTCTGGTAACGACAATGGTTTGCTCACCGCCGCAGAAATCTTCGACTTGAAGCTAAACGCCGAACTAGTGGTAATTAGCGCCTGCAATACTGGACAAGGGCGTATTACTGGGGATGGCGTTATTGGACTATCTCGTTCTTTAATGAATGCAGGCGTTCCCAGTGTAATTGTCTCCCTTTGGTCAGTACCGGATAACTCTACAACCACCTTAATGACGGAATTTTACCGGAATTTACAACAGGAGAAGCTCGACAAAGCGCGATCGCTGCGAAAAGCAATGCAGACAATGATTGAGAAAGACTTTTCACCCTACGACTGGGCTGCATTTAACCTGATTGGGAATGCAGAGTGAACACGATGACTCCTAAGATGCACATTTGACAATCCTGATACAGCAAGGGTTTTAGCATTTCCGAAAAATGTGCTTCTTTCATTTGTTGCTAGGGTGTTCGCGAAGCGTGCCGGAGGCATTCGCCGCTAGTCGGAGGCTCATATCTTGCACCTCTACGTACAAACCCAGTCAACATAAAAAGATGGGCAATAAAGCTACCTTATTTTTATAAACTTTTTTGTGAACTATTGCACTTGGGCATTGATGGCGCAACCGCTCAATGTAGCCAACGCTTCCTGGCAAGAAGTGCAACGAAATTTATTTCCCTGTTCCGGCGATGCCTACTATGATGAGCAACACGAAAGACCAAATCCCCTGCTTTCAGATACAAATTATCGTTATGGCTGGGAATACATTGGTCTTTCACAGTAAGCAACTTTTATTTGTGAAAATGGCAATAGTGGTAAACAAGGCCGCATTGGTGCAGAGGGGCAACCAGGCACTTCTGGTCAAGTCCGGTTAGTGCAGGGTGCAGACATTCCCAAAGAACAAATCAGTTATGGCGATCGCATTAGTCGTTTAGCTGGCAAACCCATTGCCCTGCTGAAAAACAACTGGGTGGAAAAAACTGGACTGCGGAGTTTGCTGGGTACTGGTTCTGAAGTCTCCGATACTTACCGCTTGTTACAAACCGTCCAAGGTTCTTTCAAAGTGGCTTGGCAAGCTGCCAAAAGCCCACAGGAGCTAGGAGAACCAGAGATCAAAGCCGTGATTACAGAATCGGGGCAATTGCGATTTGAGATTCCAGGTACGTTGGAACATAAACTCATCAACCAGCAAAACCAAACTGTAGTTGCAATTACTGGAGGTATTCACCCCGAACGCCTGGGGCGCTTTAAGTTTAAGGGGCTTGCTCGCTTCCGCGATGCTCGCAACTTTACTCTCCTAGATGAAGGCTCTCTTCTACCAGAGTTAAAGGCAGTTAAACTGACAATCAGTTTATACCAGAACAACTCCAAGAAGAGCGAAATTTCTTATCCGCTGATTCCACAGTCCCCTTCGCCTGATGGTTTGTCGGTCTGGGGGAATCTCTATAAGGTCAATTTACGCACTCACTTCGATTCCTGGTTGCAAGGAGGGCAACCTGTTGAGTATGACATTCACATTGAACAGATCACCCGTTCTGGAGCAACCTATACCTCTGGAATGAAAATTAACTTGATTGTGGATAAGGTTACTCCTTCTCCCGATATTCAGTACTATCCACAGAACACAAAGAAGGACATGGTAAAAAGCATTTATTCTCCCTATTAGCGACCTTTAATATCCTTGCGTCTCTGTTTCATACCCTGCTTGACCTCATAGATGAGAAGTACTAACTCATTTGCCAACACGCAACACCATATGATCTCACGACTGATTTAGGATTGCTCTAGTATATTAAATTACATTGATGTAAAAGACGTATAATTGAAAATTCGTCGGATCAAAGTGAGTCAGGCAGGGCAAATAAGGGGAGAATAGTTTTGATATCGAAAATTACCCTTTTCGCGCCCAATGCTATGTCTGATACTCCATATTCTCCCAGACGGGCATCCCCAAAAGCAAACGATGATACCGGATTTGATGATGCGGTAGAGTCATTAAAAAAATCTCTCTTAGCCCCAATTGAGCGGTATTTTGCCGCAACAGAGGATGAACAGGATGTCATTGCTTTAATGCTCGCCAATATTCGCGCACCCAGCACCCGGCGCGAATACCAGAAAGATTTGCGGAAATTTTTTGTGGCGATGACTGGTATTGAGCCGAATGTTGATAGCGTGTTGGAATTTCTGCACCTGACCGAGAAACGGGCGGTGGCGGTGGTGCTGAAATATAAGGCCAAGCTACTGGCTATTGGGTTGAAGGAAGCAACGGTCAACCGTCGCCTCAGCAGCATTAAATCGTTGGTGAAGTTTGCCCGCAAGTTAGGTGTGTGCAGCTACACGCTAGAAGATGTAGAGTTGGAAAAGGTAAAAGCGTATCGAGATACTACCGGGGTGGATGCTCAAAGCATCAACAGTGTAATCCAGCTAATTGAGCGCTCAACTGTTCACGGTCAAAGAGATTATGCGCTGTTGCGGCTGTTGTGGGAAAATTTACTGCGACGCAATGAGGTGAGTCAATTAAATATAAAAGACTTCGACCCACACGAAAGCAGATTGCGGATTTTGGGAAAAGGGCAAGGTACGAATGATGAATGGGTAAAACTGTCAGTAGCAACAGTTAATGCTATCTGTGATTGGTTGCAAGTTCGGGGCAATATCACCGCCTCCTCACCCCTATTTATCGCCCTTGATAACCGCAGTAAAGGGCATCGCCTCACTGGGGACGGCATCCGCAAAATTGTTGTCAATTATTTTGATGCAGCTGGTGTAAAAAAGTTAATGTCACCCCACCGCATCCGCCACAGTGGGATTACAACTCTTTTGGAAGCAACCCAAGGGGATGTGCGAAAGACGCAAAAAGTCAGCCGTCATGTCAAGCTGGATGTATTAATCCAGTATGACGATAACCGCAAACAAGGTCAGTCAGAGATGACAAATTTGTTGGCAGATATGATTGACTAAATGGATGCGTTAGCCAGGAAGTCACCCCCTGATTTGGCTACAAAAGCGATAACAGGCTTTGCTCAAATTGTGCGTGCGCCAACAACTCCTGAACAACTCCAACAGTGGCTAACTAACTGTTGCAGACAGTAGTAATCTGACTGCTTTTTGGTAGAGGCGATGACCTCCGGTCGGTCGGAGACCATCGTCTCCGGCGGGCGCACTCATGCGCTCCAAAATGATAGTGTCAAGGTAGTTATCTTTTCGGGATGGCACGCTCACTCAGTCGTGTCCAGTCCAGATTTACCTAGACATTACCTAGACATGAGCCAAACAGGGAAAAACAAGAAACTGGCATCTTTTAACTGCGACCAAAAGATGTGGGAGCAGTTTATTGCCCGTTGTAAATCGAAAGGGACGACGGCAACAGCCACGCTGACCCAATTTATCGAATTCTACCTAGATGATATAGATAACCTTGATGCAATTGGTGGCAATGATTTAGATAAACGCCTCGACTCTAAGATTAAGGCAAGTGTTGAGGAGTACTTGGTTGCTGGTAACAATAGTCACCCCAGTCTTACGAATGAAACGATATTAGCTATTTGCTCACGACTTGATAAGCTCGAGTCACAGTTTTCAAGTGAATCTAGCAACGAAACCGGAGCAATCCATAATCTCGCCGATTTATCAGAAAAAATTGAGGGGATAACAGCCCGAATGACACAGTTTACCGAGGCGATTATTAAAATTCAAAATCATCTCAACAACCAACCGAGGCGGGGCAATAAATCGTACAACAACAATTCATCCTTCAAAGTGCATACTCCCCGAATGCAACCATTAACCGAAGAAGGTTTAGCTTCAAGACTTGGTGTAAGTGTAGAAACTATACGCGAGCAGCGAAATAAGCTGCACCTGCGAGTCAGAAACCAGCGTCCCTCGCTCGTCGCGGAAGGTGCGATCGCGCTCCCCTTTAAAAGATAACCAGTTAAAGCTGGTAGTAACCGCAAATTTGGTGTCTGAAATGAGGATTTTGGCGTGAGTATCTCCAAGTCGTTTAAGTGTAAAGGTCTTGGAATATTGGCTTGCCAGCTTTTGCAGATTCTTCTCAGCTTGAATATCTGCTGAACTGCGCTTTTCGTCCTTCTCACCTAACCCATACCCGATGAAAACTTGCACTCCTCGTTTTAGCAAATTCTCAAATTGCTGGAGAAACCAACGGTTGACCGAGTTAGCCCGAATCCAAGGTGAGAAGATCATCAGGCGTTCTCGGCTATCCTTAAGGGCTTGTTCTAGCAAGGGGCGATGTTCGTACATGTCTAACCAGCGCATCGGTACTGTTGCCAGCACAGAATCGAGTTGAAATTGAAGCTGCTCAATTTGCTTTAACGCATCTTGAAGTTGTTGATAAAGCGCTTGTTTCTCTTCATCGTCCTCTGCCTGCTCAATCTTTTCCTGAGTTGTTTCAATCTGAGCTTGAATTTTGGCTTGAGCCGCAGTCGTCTCTTTTTTAAGAATTGCAATCTCGTCAACAGGTGACTGAGCGACAAACTCACGCCCTAGTATCTCTTCAGCCAGCCTTCGCGGTTCACTCTGACTTAATGTCTCAGCAATTCGGAGTTTCTTTACCCCATCCGCACGAGCAAAGGCAGCCTCATGTTCGCTGGAAACAATACCATCAATGACAAATGCCACCTGAATCTCATCACTCTCTTTTGCTTTAAAGACCAGTGCAGTAGCTGGTTGAAAAAAGCGTTGTCTCCGATCAATCGCCTTCAAAGCCAGTAAATCTCGCTCCTGACGAACTCTGGCTTTACTATCCTTCTCAATCTGCTGAATAATTTCGTCAACATCCTTCAACTTGAGGTCGGACAATTCTGGAGGACGTTTTGGTGAAGACTCAATTTCAACAATGCTAAAGTCGCGCAAATCTTTTGCTTTGAGCAAGCGTGAGTTTAATTGACCATACCAGCGCGGGATTCTTAAAAGTCCATCAAAGTTAATATCGAAAGTTCGTTCTTCTGGCACAATAATTCTGGCTTCTTGTAAAGTTTTCTCTCCCTTTTTCGTTAGCTTCCATACCTGAAATTGTGAAACATCAGGAGCAATTAGATCAATGTCTTCACTCACCCGTAGATTGACCATTGCTTCTCGGATTGTTAGTAATTCTAAACCCAGAAATCCGGCAATTTCTTCTTCGGATGAAAGACCAACATTAATCGCTTTGAGAACGTACTCCTCAATCGGCGGAATTGGTTTACGAACCTGAGTCAGAGCTTCAACCGTAATTTTGTAGACGGGCAGCCCAACTTCCTGGCAGCAAACCAGGTCGAACCCGGAACGATTATCATAGCGACGCAGGTCTTCTAGATGTAAAGACGTAAATTCTTCCCAGGTCATAAGTTTGGCTCCGTCTGAATACAATCTTCTGGGTGTTGTTCAATGTAGTGCAGGACACTATGTAGGGGACTGTGACTTAACGCTCGACAAAATTGATGATCGCCAACAATCAGCAAACCAACCCGTCCTCTAGATAGCGCCACATTTAGTCTGGCTTCATCTTTGAGAAATCCAATTTTGCCATCTTTGTTGGATCGAGTCACTGAGTAAACAACGATATCTGCTTCCCGCCCTTGAAAGGCATCAACAGTATTGCACTCGATTGTCAAAGCTTTTAGGCTACTTTGTTCTGCATCCAAGCCGCGATTGAGCAATTTCAGTTGGGCTGCATACCCGCTCAAAACTGCTACAGTGTAATGTTTTTGAGCTTCCTCTGCAACTCGGTTAAGTTGTTTAAGCCACTGAACAATAACTCTGACTTCACAGGAGTTATTAAAGCTAGACTTAAGGACTTGTTCGCGGCTATTTTTGAGCTTTGAGGTAGTCAACCATGTGACAGGTCGTTGCAAAACCTGACTTAAAGTTTTATCTATTGCAGGCCCATTACTACCCAACTGACCTTCATAAAAGCAGGTGCTGATCAACTTTCCTATCGGCTCAACCATTCGATGCTGAATTGCCAGCATCTTACGGCAAGCATCTGGCAAGGTTCTTAACAAGCGATCAAACAGGGTTTCTTGAATGTCGTCTGATGCCAATTCATAATCTTCCAAAAATTCGGAATTTCGGCTGGCTTCATCTTGAAAAGGTGGTAGTTGTTTGGGATCGCCTACCAATATCCATTTTTTTGAACGCGCCATTGGTACTAAAACTTCAGTCGCGGTTGCTTTAGAAGCCTCATCAACAATGCACAGATCAAATTCAATGTCAGAAATTTCCCTGGAGATTCCAATACACGTTCCTGCAACGACTTGCGATCGCTTGATCAAAGGTGCATTAAATCGTTCATTGCGCCCAAACTGCTCGAACCATTGTGTTTGCAGACTAATTAGCTGTTGGAGGATTTTTGCATTAGGTGAGTTGGGATCAATTAAGCTCTTGCTCCTCTGCTCTAATTCTTCAGCTGATAGTCTTAGCAATTCATCAATAGTTTTGATGCGCGTAATTTCTTGAAGACGTTTTGCTTTGTGTTTCTGCTCATCCCGTGCAGCCTTTGCCTGTTTCTCTAGTTGTTCGATTTCCTCTTCTAATCGTTGAAACTCCTCTACCCTGTCTGTTGGTACATTTCGCTGTCGTTGAGATTTGGGTTTTCCTTCATCATTGAGTGCGGAAAAATTATCTTCTCTCTCCTGCTTACGGCTTGCCAGTTCTACTCTTAGAGACTCTAGGTTCAAGGCAATATTTTTCAACTCTTGAAAGAGAACAGCTTTCTCCAAATCCTGCTGAGAAATTCCGCTACGTGCAGACCAATTAGCAAGGAACTGTTGCCCTTGGGCAATCGCATTTTCCCGCCACTTTGCCATTTGTTCTTCTAAAAGCAACGAGTAAACACCTTCTGATACCCGCTCATGATTGCCAATGCGAATCAGCTTCAAGTTGGAGTTTTTTTCTTGAATCCTTTCCAATGCGTTATCGAGTGCAACGTGGGTTTGAGAACTAAGTAGAATTCTTGCTTCAGGGTTCTGCTGAAGGGTTTGTAGGATGACTTCTGTAATAAACGTTGTTTTACCCGTCCCTGGTGGCCCTTGAACTAACAGAAAGTCTTGTGTTGACAGGGCCGCTTTTACAACTTCCTTCTGAGACTCATTCAAAAATTGGATGAATTTAATCTCGATATCTAAGGCAGGGGCCTGAATTTCTTGAGGATTGGCTAGTAACTCTCGTAAGTCAGAGCGAACAGCACGATCGTAGCGAATTGCATCTAGGGCATTTTTCTGGCGGTTCAGGGCAATTTCAGCCAAGCGAGTATCAAATCGCAGTTCCCCTGTTTGAGGTAAGCGATCTGGTTCACCATATTTCACGTACAGAACCAGTTTGTCATCAACTACTTCCACTACGTCTCCACCCAAAATGCTAAATCCGTTGGAACGTGTCACATGGCGTGGTTGTCCGGTAATGTCTGACTCTGGTAATTCTGCAATTTGAAAAATAACACGACTGCCATCAGGTGTAACACTTGTGTATTTAATCGGCTCTTCTCGCTTCTGTTCCCAGTCTGTCTTCGCCCTGAGAATGTCCCACCACACTCGAAAGATACGTTGTTTCTCCTCTTCCGCTCGTGATTGCCTTAAATTTGCCTCATGCTCTTCAACCCCCAGTTGAAGTTCTCTAATGACATCCTCAGCTTCCCATTTAACGATTGGTTTTCCAAATTTGAATTCATAAGGCAGTTGCCAGGATCGTTCCCGGTTTTGTTCTAGGACAACACTAGAAAAGCTTTGAGCATTGATTATAACTAGACAATCTTGCTCTGCTGCAACTAAATAGCGGTAAGAGAAGCCAAAAATTGAATAATGATTATCAGCAGATTGTCCATTTGTACCACTGCTTGACTTCTTAGCAATGCCACATCCAGCATTTAAATCCTCAAGTAGAACCTTCTGAATTTCCGTCTCTGGTAACTGAAGCTCATTTTCAAGGTTTCTTACAGCATTACGAGTTAGTTGGAGATAACAGGAGTATTTTCGGGTTGTTTGCTTGCGCGATCGCTTCTGCTGAATTGCTTCTAACTCTGCTAATAATACTTCTGCATTTGGTTGCCGTTCCGCAGGATCGTTCGAGACAGCACGTTCGATAATTTCGATGATTTCAGGGGGAGCATCAAGGGCAGCGATCGCACTCGAAAAGCTACTGTAATCGAGATCAACCTCAGTCAAGCATTTCAGCGTCATTACCCCAAAACTAAATACATCACGGGTATAAGGGTAAGAACCGTCATCTTCTTCTTGAGGTGTAAAAGGACGAGAGACAAATTCCCTTAACGTTACAGTTGGGCGGAAATAACCCCTGAGTTTGGAAATTCCAAAATCAGCCAGTTTCAACCTGCCATGACTACTAATTAGAATATTGTTTGGTTTGAGATCCCGATGAACGTATTTACGCTCGTGAGAAAATGCAAGTGCATTTAGTATTGGAAAAGCTAACCTCTCCCAATAAGAATCCCATCCTTCTAATGGAGTTTCTTTTAGCAGTACCGCTAAATCTCTCTCCATCCACTCTAAGACCAAGAAATATTCTCCAGTCTGTTTATCTCGTCCTGAATCAAAAAGCTCGACAATGCTGGGATGCTTTAACTCCCTGAGTGCCTGAGTTTCGCGTCGGAAGGATTCAACTAAGATGTCTACTTCAATCTGCCCATGTTTGAAAACTTTGACTGCTACCTGTCGCAATCCTTCTTTCATGTCAATGGCTTGGTAGACATCCGCCATACCACCAGAGCGCAGGTTGGGAGATAAAGCGTAGCGATCGTTAATGATACGAGGCAACATGGTTGTAGATTTTACCTGATAAGCTAATTATTCCCTTTACCTAAGCAAAACTCACAGGTATCTCTTGGTATGGTCTACGAACTCAAAAATATCAATAGAATCTGACCACAGTTGGGAAGTATTAAATATATATTCAGGATCTCGCTGAATGGCTGCATCTGCTACCTCAAACTTAGCATCCGCAGGGCGAAAGGCAATTTGAATCTGAACTTCCTTAAAATCCTTGGTTAGCACTTTATGCCCTTTGAATACAGTAGTATATAAGCAAGTCAATCGTTGTTGCCCATCTACGATCAGTAGACGAGGGGTTTTAACCTGTTTGGAGGTAGTGCCTATATGTCGAGTATTGGTGAGATGGTCAGTTGCCCACAACAACAAGTAACCTACTGGAAAGCCTTGATACATTGAGTCAAACAAATCTCGTACTTTCGCAGCTTCCCAAACAAACAGACGCTGAATATCAGGTAAGCCAATCTCACCAAGTTCAATATCATGGATGAGACTTGTAAGCGAATAGGTGATTTGTTTGAAAAGAATTTTGGCCATTGTAGATGCAAGTTAATGTTCAGCTTGCATCCGTATAAATATTTCTACCAAAATAGAGAAATCTATATACTAGCAACTTGAGTAAAGTTTCGGATTTATATATAAATTTTATACATTGATTTTTACTACAAATAATCTAATGGGAAAGCCATTGATGTTTAGAGCCGTGTGGTTAGGATTTTTGGAGTAAATTAGCTTTGCATCATCATCAAAATAAAATGTGCGAATTTCTGATGCTTGAGGTAATCAATTTACCGCATGGTGGAATTAAACATTTACCTTCCACGGGCAATGGAAATTAAAATTCTACTTTTTTGGCTATTTTTAATATCGTTTTTTCTACGCCTAGCTTTTCTACTAACACAGGCACACCAAAAAACTCAAAGTCGCTACCAAACTACTAGAAAAAAATTAGTATGCAGGTCAGAACGCAAACAGCAATATTTACTTCAGTATTCCCAAAACAGGGAAATGGCAAAAGCTTTTGACTCTGGTTCAAGGCGACGTAGCTACTGCCAAACGATTAATTGAATTTGAGTAACGGCGCAATCCTACCCACAGCATTGACTGGTGTGTGGAAAAAGTACTGTGGCAATTAAAACGCGATCGCTGTTTCTAAGTTAGTCAAGTAGTCAAGCGAGTAACTAGTTTTATCCACATATATCAGTTATTCAAGGAAAATTATGTATAATTTAGCACTTACTTTTTCGTCACTAATTACTTCATGAAGACTTTACTTTTCCTAATGAGCAAGAATAAAGCCACTTCTACCGTACTTGACCGAATACGGTTTACCTCGTATTCATTAGACAAATTTTTTACCAATCTAGTTATAGGAATTTCCAGGTTGCATTAATGAGTTATACAGAATACCAAAAAAAGTTTAATAAAGCACTTGACGATGAAATTAGAGCATTACGAAAAAGTGGTGGACAAAAAACCTTTTTGAGCGACGGTTCCTTTTTAGGTAAACGTGGTGGTCAATATATATATTCCCTTACCACAGATACTGAACTGCGTTTCCCTGATGATACTCCAGTAGATTTAGAGTATAAAAGCAAAAGATATAGTGGAATTTTAGTTTCTGTTGAAGGCTTTGATATTATTTTGGCATTACAGCAAAATTTAGGAGATTCAATTCCTACAGCTATACTCTATACCTCTCCCTGGTTTTTATTGGAAGAACTTAAAAAGCGATTGCTAGAAAGTTCTAATCTAAAGGGAGCTAATAGAAACCTAGCAGAAATATTACTAGGGGATAAAAGTGAAACCAACTCTTCAACAAGCAATAGCCAAAAACTGTTAAATCAAATTGAGCAACGACTACAAAAACCAATAGGTTGCAATGAATATCAGAAATCTGCTGTTGACAAGGTACTTAATCGCCAAGTTAGTTTTATTTGGGGGCCACCAGGAACAGGAAAAACTAAAACTCTGGGAATCACCGTAGCTGCATTGGTTCAAGCTGGTGAGTCAGTTTTAGTGGTAGCTCATAGCAACACTGCTGTTGATACAGCTATGAAAAGTGTAGCTGAGTATTTGCAAGGTGCGCCTATTTATGAAAATGGGCTAGTGTTGCGCTATGGAGTTGCCACCCCTGGCAGTCTAAACGAGTTTCCGCAGTTACACGTTAGAGGAGTAGCACGTTGGCAGAATCCAAACTTAATAGAGCAAATTGAACGGTTAGAAAAACAACGCAAAGATTTAGTCAAGCGATCGCGTCAGGAAAAGCTAACCCAACTGCAAGGTCAAAATACTCAAAATAACATTGCCACTGTCAAACAAGCATTGCAGCCCCTAAAAGAACAGTTGAAGCAGAAAGAAGCTGAACTGATCAAACAAGCAACAGTGGTTGGCTGCACCTTATCAAAGGCAGCGATCGCCAAAGAAATCTACCAACGCCGTTTTGATGCCATAGTAGTGGATGAGGCGAGTATGGCTTATATTCCCCACTGTGCTTATGTCAGCACCCTGGCCAATCGTCGTATTGCTATTTTTGGTGACTTTCGCCAGTTAGGGCCTATCTCACAAGCAAAGACAGAGGCAACGCAGCAATGGCTACAACGAGATATCTTTGATGAAGCTGGTATTACTCAAAAGGTAAATAACGGTCAAATTGACTCACGCATGGTGTTATTAAAAACACAGTACCGCATGAATCCAGCTATTTCTAAAATACCAAATCAGCTTTTTTACAATGGTCAACTGCAAGATGGCTCTGGTGTAGAGCAAAGGACAATGCCGATTGTCCAGAGTCAGCCACATCCTGGGTCAGCCCTAATCTTGTATGACTTAAGCCAACTTTCAGCTTTTTGTTTTAAAGAACAGCAGTTTCACAGCCGTTTTAATATCATTTCAGCTTTAGTAGCAGTCAATCTAGCTTACCAAAGTACCCAGACTAATGATTTCAGCGTCGGTATCATTGCTCCTTACAAAGCTCAAGCACATTTAATCCAACGTTTGCTGCAAGATTTGCACCTTACTGAGAAGTCTGTAAGGTGCAATACAGTTCATCGCTTTCAAGGGGCAGAACAGAATGTGATTATTTTTGATGCTGTTGAAGGTTCACCACAAGCTAAGGCAGGAAAATTGGTTACAGGTGGAACGCAAAGTACAGCTATGCGACTTGCCAATGTTGCTGTTAGTAGAGCGCAAGGTAAATTTATTGGTTTATTTAATTATCAATATATTCAGAAAACCCTTAACTCTTTTAATATTTTTCGTAAATTTGTTGACCGTATATATGCTCAAGCTAAAACCCAATCACTCACATGGGCTTTACAACCACTCAGCGATTTACCAGGAGTAACTTATTTTTCTAAAAGCCAAGATGCTTTAAAACAAATAAAGTTGGACTTACTTGCAACTAAGGAAGAAATCGCCATAGCTTGGCCAAACTCAACTAGCAATAACCCACTTCCTACTCCCACATTAAAGCAGTGTAATTCTCGTGGGATCAGATTTTTTATTACGGGTCAAAGTCGTAATTCTATCGCTACTGGGCTACAAAATACTCATGTTTGGGATAATAAAGCTAATACCAATATTGGGTTAGTTGGTATTGACGGTAAGTGTTTGTGGATATATTTAAATCCAAATTCATTATTAGCACCAGTTATTCGGATAGATTTATCAAAAACTACAAAATTGTTGTATAGCTTTTTACGTTTATTACCTGAACAAGATCCAGGCTCCATAACAACTAAAATCAGTCAAGGCGAAGATCCGTTTGGTAAATGCCCTGATTGCGGACAACCTCGCATATATGGTCATACTCAATATGGAGCTTCTATTATTTGTGCTAAAAACCCTAACCATTCTTCTAGGAAAATGAACGAGAAAGATACAACCCTTTTGATTAAATTTATGAATATTCAATGTTCAGTTTGTAAGCAACAAGCAATTCCTCGCAAAAGCTACAAGGGTATTTACATAGGTTGCTCACAACGAAACTGTGGCTGGTTAACATCATTGGAATCATTAATTTAGGTCTACGGTTGCCTGAGTTTTATGACAACTATTCAAAGAACTTTTGTAGTTTGTGACCTAAATCAGTGCCAAAATATCATAATTGTGTATAGAATTAATCAATTGAAACAAGTAAGTGTATTTTTAAAAACACTAAGTTGTTGACGGTTGGTATTGACTGTCAACCCTCAACTAGTAACGGTCAATATATTTCTATGCTTCCGTCAGTATTTAAAACTTGCATTCCTAGAGAAGAAATTTTAGAGGGGGAACTCTCTTCTGATTTATTTGCCGCTAAGTTACGGCTAGTTGTCGAAGGACTTGCGCCCCAAGTCTACCAAGATCCCACAGCCTTTTTCGCTAATACTTTTGCCACCGATGGTTTAAAAACCCTAATCTCGGAAGTGTTCGGGCGGTTGGTAGGTGCTGCTGTCGGCTCCCCCATTATTCGACTGGAAACCAGCTTTGGTGGTGGTAAAACTCACGATGAAATTGCTTTGTGGCATATTGCCAAACATGGACGACACATTCCTGGATTAGACCGTTTTGCTGATTTAAATTTAATTCCAGATCGACCCATTCAAGCAGCTGCGATCGCTTGCCAAGACCTCGATCCAGTTAACGGTGTTTACCATGCGGACACTGGCGTTACCACTTATACCCTTTGGGGAGAAATTGCTTATCAAATTAATGGTGTAGCAGGTTATAGCCTGCTTAAAGGTTCTGACGAACAGCGAGTCAGTCCAGGCACAGTGGTTTTAGAAAGGATAATCCAAGGGCAACCCACAGTCATTATCATCGACGAAATTGCCTCATACCTGAGAAAAGCCAAGGCTACTCTAGTTGGTAACAGCAACTTAGCTAAACAGGTAGTTGCTTTTTTATTCGCCCTTATGGATTTAGCAGCATCTTGTAATAATTTAGTATTTGTTTACACGCTGGCTTCCTCCACTGACAGTTTTGGCGAAGAAACCATCGAAATCCGGGAAACCATTTCCGCTACCGCTAGGCAAGAGCGGATCATTAAACCCAGCACTGATATTGAAATTTACAATATAGTTAAGCAGCGGGTATTCGCCAGCATTGAAGCTAACGCTGCCAATAATGCTTCAAAAGAATATTTACAAACTTATAAAGCTAGTCGGATTAATTTACCAGATGGTTGCAAAGATGCACGCTATGCCGACAGTATCGAGCAGAGTTATCCCTTCCACCCGGAATTATTTAATCTGCTGACTAAAAAGATTGCCTCAATTCCTAACTTCCAACGCACCAGAGGCGCTTTGCGGTTATTTGCTAGAGTTATACGTTATCTGTGGGACGATACTAGTGCATGGATACCGCTTATTCATTCTCACCACATTCCTGTTGGTATTGAAGAAGAAATCACCAGCGATTTAACAGCCCGTTTGGAACGTCCTTTGATGCGGATTACGATCCAAGCAGACATTTACAATAAAGATGGTAGAGAGGCACACGCTCAGTTACAAGATGCAGAATGGATTGCTGCTGGTAAACCTCCCTTTTCAACCTGGGTAGCCCGGACTATTTTTTTGCATTCCATTACTCAAGGTATATCTGCGGGGATTCGTCGCGCCGAATTAAATTTGTCTTTGTTGACACCAGGGTTAGAGATTGGCTTTGTTGATACTGCCTTAGAAAGGTTGAGTGAAGTTGCTTGGTACTTGGAAAATGATCCAATGACAACTTTGGCTCGTTTCAAGGAAGAACCATCAATCAATAAAATTATTGCCGAAGAAAAAGCCCAAGTTGGAATTACCGAGGCGAAGGATGATTTACGAAGTCGCCGCGATGCCATTTTTGCTAATAGACTACTGACGTTAGTTATTGCACCGGAATCACCAGCAGATGTGGATGACGTGTCCGATAGTATTGCCCTGTGTTTAATTGACTTTAACGAGGCGACTATTTCTGTAACTACCGAAGGGCCACCGCCAATGGTGGAGAAAATTTTTAATGAAACAGGTGAATCGGGTAAATTCCGTACTTTTAGAAATCGTTTGTTATTTTTAGTTGCCAACAGGCAAGAATTAGAACGAGCAATTGACAATGCTAGGGAGTTTCGGGCTATTCAAAATATTCTAAATTCTCCCAATCGCTTGCAAGATTTATCAGAAAATCAGCAGAAACAACTCAAAGATAAAAAAGGTTCTCTTGATTTAGGGGTAAGAGTATCTTTAACAAATGCCTACCGCCATTTATTTTACCCTGCTAATGACCCAGTAAAAGCTCCCAAGGGTTTGATGCACTATACCCTTCCCGCCCAAGATTCTAGCGATGTGAAGGGTAAAAATAATCAACAAGATGTCATTTTAAAAGCACTGAAAGATTGTCAAAAAATTCGTGCTGATGACGCACCATCCTACGCCCCTGCTTATATTTTGCAGAAGGTGTGGCTGTCTGGGTTAAACCATTGGACAACTAAAGCATTAAAAGAAGCTTTCGCTAAAGACTTGAGTTTAAATATATTTGTCGATGCCGAAATCTCAAAGCTCCGAGATACCATCCGCCAGGGGTTGCAGACTGGTAACTGGGATATGAAAGTAGGAGAAAAGCTGTTTATTAAAACCGATGACGGTAAATTTACTCTGCCCGACTCTATAGAATTTTCTGAGAGGATGGAACTCTACCGCCGGGGAATTCTGGAACCACCGAAACCGCGAGAAATTGAACTGAATGCTCAAGTTTTGTCCAGTACAGAATCGGTAAAACCTGTGCGGATACGGTGGAAAGCATCGGGGGCTTTGGCGATTAAGCTGTATCAAGATGGGAATTTGGTTACAGGGGAGTTTCGCCCTAGTGATGAACATGAGACAGCGATCGCTAAAACCACAACTTTCAAAATTGTAGCTGACTACGGCAATGGCGAAGTAGAGGAGAGGGAAACCCTAGCGAAGATATTAGCTTATGGTACTGGGACACCCAGCACACCAAGCGCAGGCGAAGATGGGAACGGTTCGTGGAATGATTTATCTCTATTTAAAGCTAAACCAGAAGAATTTGATTTGGAGGGAACACTCGATCGGGTATTTAATGAATTAGGCGATCTCGTCCAAGATAATCAAGTTCAGGGTATCCAGTTGTTGGAAATCTCCGTCGGGCAAGTAATGGACTACCGCAAGTTGATGACGGCTTTTCCTATGTTGATCAAGCTACCCTTGCAAATTGACCAAACGGCAACTATTACTGTTAATGAACAGTTTATCCGGTTAGAGTATCAAGGACCAGTCAAAGGATTTCAGAGTTTTCAGGGGGCTGTTAACACTTTGCTAAGTAGCCCGGATGTAAAAGCTGACGTGTCGCTGAAGCTAGTATTTGAATTTTCATCTCCAGTGCAACCAAACGGCGCAGAAATCAGTAATATCAAACAAGCCCTGAATCGTAATCCGGTTGACAGGCTGAATTTGACGGCGAAAGTAACGTACTGAGATGCAAGAGTTTCAATTGCGAGTGGTTCCTACAGACAACAATAACTTTGCCCTGGAGTTGTATCAATGTGCTTATATAGCAATCGTCAAGGTGGTTAGGACAAACAGTATAATCTATGAGTAAAGTAA
>NZ_JAVRBM010000108.1:0-25263 GCF_034531255.1 Nostoc sp. ChiQUE01b
ACAATCGCATTGTCAGGCGAAACAATCGCATTGTCAGGCGAAACAATCGCATTGTCAGGCGAAACAATCGCATTGTTTAACCTGGAGAAATGCTAGGTAGTCATTCACCAATAGAGTCGATGTCAATATTTGCTATAACTGCGATCGCAGTTTTTGCTTATCCTTGTAGAGAGGCAGAAGGGAGAAGATAGGCAAAATGCTGCTCTCTGTCTCCTGCTGTGAGCAAAGGGAGGAAAAGTTTAAACTCCCTCACCAAAACTCCGATCTCCTATAGAAGCCTTATTTAAATTCAACCTCCTACCTCCTCCTGCCCTCTCAATCTTCGTCAAGGGCTGGGAAAGCTTCTTCAAGCTGCCACAATCGATCTTTATTTTCAACAAACCAAATACGAGTTTCTGGAGTTAATTTACTCCAAATGTCTTCAACAGGAATGTGAGGAGATGCATACTGGTACTGCTGACCAAGTGATTTGAGATTGTCCGCTACTTCACGGGGAATTCCAAATTGTTCCCAGTCAACTGTGATATTTCTTCCCGAAACTCCGGCTGTGGGGTCAAAAACCAATTGTGCCGATCTGACTAAATCAGCAAAGTGTTTCGGTTTGAGTTTGGTGATCTCCTGAATTTGGAGTGATTCGTTATGCTCTTGAGACATGATCGCCGCAGTGGTAAAGATTATTGGTCTATTGAACTTACTGCCAGAGATTTTTATCGCAATATTTTTACTTTAGCGCAGAGCCACTAACTTCATCATGAGCGAAGAGGATAAAGGGAGAGGGGATTGGGGATTGGGTATTGGGGAAGGTGGGGCCCCTGAAGGGGATAAGGGGTAATGGGGATTGGGTACTAAGTATTAAATAGCGATAACAAGAATTCAGTCACTAGGGTGTGTTTTCAAACTACTGGTTTAGCCCCCTAACTTTTTAGATAGCAATTTAAATGAGAAAATCAGAATCTACGCCAAGCGATGTCTAACGACAAGCCGCTTTGCGTCTACGCAACCGTTCTCGTAATAATTGGACTTCTTGCTGTGCTTGTTGGGCTTTTTGCTGTGCTTGCAGAACTTGTTGGGCTTGCTGTGCTTCTTGTTGAGCTTGTTTCATCTGTTCTTCTGGTGTTAAAAGCCTTTGCCCGTGGCTTGTCGCAACGAAATGGGTTGTAAACTACATAATACAAAAACCCCAATCTTGTATATTCTGCTTTCTTAGTTGAGTACTCACCGCGATCTATCTGAGATACCACCTCAAATACTAATATCGGTAGTTTCTTTTCTTCCCAAAGCACATAACTGGGACGGAGGTTTTCATCATGAAATCGCTTTATTTTATAAATGAATCTTGATAGCAATTTAAATGAGAGAATCAGGATCTATGCCAAGCGATCGCAATCGTTCTCGTAATAATTGGGTTTCTTGCTGTGCCTGCTGAACTTCTTGTTTTGCCTGTTGAACTTCTTGTTTTGCCTGTTGAACTTTTTGTTCTGCCTGTTGAGCTTTTTGTTCTGCCTGTTGAGCTTTTTGTTCTGCAAGTTTTTCCTTTTCTTCTGGTGTTAAAAACCGTTGTCCTTGTTGGTTATACCAATACATCCACTCCCGTGGTACGCCTAGATAAGTTCCTCGTTCGATGCCAATTCCTAAACCTATTTCTGGCAACCAAACTGGATTACCATCATGTAATTCATAAGCATTGTTAACTAATTTGTAAACTTCTAAACGTGGCTTGCGGCGACGAAATGGATTGTAAACTACATAATACAAAATTCCCAATCTTGCATACTCTGCTTTTTTGGTCGAGTACTCACCACGGTATGTTTTAGATACTACCTCCAACATTAATATCGGTAATTTCTTTTCTTCCCAAAGCACATAACTGAGGCGGAGGTCTTCATCATAAAATCGCTCTACGCCCAAACTCAAAAACCCATCTGGGATTATTGCTGGTAAATCTGGGTCATAATAAATACCCATATCTATACCAAAAAACCAATCCATGCGTTCTGGCCAAGCCATTGCCAGAAGCGCTTTAAGTAAACCGGGAATCAAATCTTGTAATTCATTATCCACGGGGGTATCGTCAGAGTCAGGTAGCTCCTCAGATGAGGGCAAACAAGCTAATGGATCGTAATTTAGCATAATTGATTTCCCATTCCTCAGTTATGAGTACATCTCTATTTTATAAATGAATCTTGATAGCAATTTAAATGAGAAAATCAGAATCTACGCCAAGCGATGTCTACGACGGGCTGCGCCTACGCACTTTTCAATCAGTCTTTAGAAATGACAAAATGCATTGGAGATGTGCAAGGCAAAGCAAATATCCCTACTTACTTTTTCCCTCGGCTCAGTAAAAAACTGCTAGATTTACCACCCAAGATACTAGAATTTAGTTGCCAATAAAGACATAATGTCTCATGACCGCCGTTTTCGTGGGATGTGGCAAACCCTAGTTAGATTCTGATTCATCTTTGAATATGGCTGTTTCCGAAAATCGAGAAGCGTTTATTCCCTATACTCGCAGTGATATTATCAAACTTTGCCTCCAAGACGGTCAGCTAGATGAAGCTGATGTCAAAAAATTTCAAGATTTCTGCCAAATCCTCATTGCATACTATCACTTTCGCTTCCACAAAACCTTAGAAGTTATCAAAGATAATTACGTACCCTTTAACCCTAATGCAGAGATTCAACCAATAACTCCACCAACATTTGAGCAATATGATGACATGGAGTTGAAAGTAGTTGAAGCCTTTGGGCATATTGTCGAAAGAGCTAATTATATTCTTTTGCCTGAATCGATTTTCAAACGAGCGCTGGCAAATAAATCTCTAATTGAATTGAAAACTCAAGTAAATTTTGAGGATTTTGACCGCTTGATCTGTTATTGCCGGGGTGATAGTTATAAAAAAATTTCAGTAAAAAAATTCTTCTTTTGGCAAGAAGAAAAAACGATTGATATTTTTGAACGGATTGTTTTATTAGTCAAGTTCAAAGAAGCAGCTTACTTTCGTGCGAAGAAAGACAAGATCCAAGAATTAAAATTCATTCCCGGTAAGATGTATGTTTACTTCTACAAAAATATTCCCAAACTAGATATTGACTTAATCTTTCCCAATGTAAAAACAAGTATGACCTGGAAAGATCGGTTACTATTTGGAATTCCGGCGATTGGCGCGGCAATTCCTTTGATATTAAGAACATTGCCGAATTTATTATTGCTAGTTGCTGCAATTTTATTAGTATTAAATGCTACTTTTTTGATTGAATCATTAAATGTAGAGTTGGATAAAATCAGAAATTTTCTGCCCGTCTTGGTGGCAGCTTTATCATTAGCGATCGCTTTGGGTGGATTTGCCTTTACACAATATACTAATTACAAAAATAAAAAAATTAAATTTCAGAAAATTGTAACTGACACGCTATTTTTCAAGAATTTAGCTACCAATCATAGTGTTTTTCAAATGTTTCTGGAATTAGCAGAAGAGGAAGAATGTAAGGAAATTATTCTGGCATACTATCATTTACTTACTAGCCCCACAGCATTAACTCCTCAACAATTAGATTCTCGCATCGAAACTTGGATGGACAATAAATTAGGCACAAAGATTAACTTTGATATTCAAGGGCCTCTAAGCAATCTAGAAGATATTCGCGGTCAAGTAATTCAAAATAGCGAAACAGCTGACAATGTACCAGAAATTCCTTTACTAGCCTACGATCGCCAAGGAGCATGTCACGTTTTACCCTTGGATGATGCTAAAGCAGTGATTGATTATGTTTGGGATAATGCCTTTCAATATAACGGGATAATCTTGTAGTAACCACATAATACAAAATTCCCAATCTTGCATACTCTGCTTTCTTGGTTGAGTACTCACCGCGATATGTCTGAGATACTACCTCCAGCGCTAATATCGGTACTCTCTTCTCTTCCCAAAGCACATAACTGAGGCGGAGGTTTTGATCGTAAAACCGCTCTACCCCCAAACTCAAAAATCCATCTGGGACTATCGCTGGTAAATCTGGGTCATGATAAATCCCCATATCTATACCAAAAAACCAATCCATCCGTTCTGCCCAAACCATTGCCAAGATAACTTTGAGTAAACCTGGAATTATATTTTGTAATTCGTTATCCACTGGGGTATCGTCAGAGTCGGGCAGTTCCTCTGATGAGGGCAAACAAGCTAATGGATCGTACTTTAGCATGATAGGTTTACTGTTTTTCAGTTGTTAGCACATTCTATTTTATTTGCAAACATAGAGAGTATCAGAACCCCACTTCTTAAACAAGCGGGGTTATTTTGCTCATTGAGTATTAATTTTCCACTTGTTTGAGTTTTTGAAAAATTTCATCAAGTGGTGACTCAGATTCATCAGGACAAAATTCTAAAGCAAGTCTAACTTTTCCTTTTTTCCATCCCAAAGTACTAAATTGTAAAACTTCACAATTTAATCCTTGGGTATACAAATTTACTTCATCCGTTTCTTCTGCTCCAACATATTCCTTAATTGCTGTAATCAAATCACGGACTTTAAAAGTTTTAGCAATATTTAACTTATTAAAAGTGTCCGGTTTTATAGACACAACTTCATCATGGTTTAGTATCTCAAATCCATCTTCCATAAAAATCTCCCGTCAATAAATCTATATTTTCCAGAGATATAACAGTTCATCCGAAATAAAATGATAATTTAGTCATTGGTTATTGGTCATTTGTCATTTGTCATTGGTCATTGGTCATTAGTCCCTGGTCGTTGTCAGTAATAATTTTTGTCTCGTGGAATCGCTCTTAGCGATCTTGTAAGAGTAGGGGCAAAGAAAAACTCTGCCCTCCTCTGGGTTTCAACTTAAATACTTAACTCAACCTGAGTTCGGGATAAGAAATCCTCAAAACCCTTGATTTCTCGTTGTTTAGTTTGAAGCTCTGTTTGAATCTTTTGTCAATAAACCATATTGTTGAGATCAGTCTCATTTATGAACATTATTGACAAAATGATTGTACTTTAATCGCTTCTCTTATCACTTAGAGTTTTTCTCAACGCTTACAGAATAGGCTTTTTAGCTTCTGGCTTAACCCGAACTCAGGTTAACTCACCATAGTTTTACGCAAGATTTTACTAAGTCCTGAGTTATGAGTAAAAGTAAAATACTCAATACTCAGTACTGTCTTAGTACAACATTTCATTAATTCTTTGCGTACCTTTGCATTTACCTCTGCGCCCCTACCCTGCGGGAAGGCGTTTGCGTAGCGTCTTGTAGAGAAGCGCCTATGCGTTTAAATTTCAACCCTCAATTCGCCATGATTTTACGCAAAGCTGTACTTAGTGAGATTTTTAGAAAAACCAACCGTAAGAATGCAAACCTTTACCCAAAAGATTCACACCGAGATAGCAAACCCAAACCACAAGCAAGCCGGCGGAGGCTAAAATTGCCGGACGACGCCCTTGCCAACCGCGAGTAATTCTGGCGTGAAGATAGGCGGCGAATACTAACCAGGTAATTAATGCCCAAGTTTCTTTCGGGTCCCAACTCCAGTAGGAACCCCAGGCTTCGTTAGCCCAAACGCCACCGGCAATGATGCCAATTGTCAGCAGGGGAAATCCTAATCCGATGATGCGATAGCTGATGTTGTCGAGGGTTTCGGCAAGACTAAGGCGCTGGGGTGAAAGAGGTTCAGCAGATTCTACGGCTTGAGATTCAGGAGTAGTTACTAAATCCAAAACAGCCGTGTTACCGTTCCCGTTGCCGTTGCTAGTAGTTTCAAAACGGGCAAAGCCGTTATTTTCGACAGCAGGGGCTGGTAGTTGAGAAGTTAGTTCAGTGGCTTTATGCAAGCGGTAGCCGTTGCTGCGATAACCACCAGTACCAACAGAACTGCCTTGTAGTTGAATATTTTGACCGCGAGTGACAATTAAAAAAGCGATCGCTAATAAGGAACCTACCATCAAAGCAGAATAACTCAACATCATGACGCTGACATGCATCATCAGCCAATTTGACTTCAAGGCAGGTACTAAGGGTTCTGACGCTTGCATCTGGGATGGTAGTGTCATGGTAGCAAAAGCTGCGATCGCCATTGCCACTGGAGCTGTCGCAACTCCTACTAAGCGGCTACGGCTACTATTTTCGGCAATCAGATGGACGGCGGTAATTCCCCAAGTTAAGAAAAACAGAGATTCATAGAGATTACTTAAGGGAAAATAACCAGCTTCGATCCATCGTGCCCCTAGTAGAGTAGCTATACACAAATTTGCGATCGCCATCCCAGCTGTCCCCAAAGCGGCTAGATAAGGCAGATTCCCAAAAGCCGCTCCTCCCCAATACACCAGCATTGTCAGGAATAATATGGCAAAGGACGCATTGTCCAGCCAGTTCTGAAGTACAACCAAATTCATAAAGTGTTCTCTCCGTGGATGATTTAAAATATCGATTCTGACTGTTTTGATCCTATATGTTTAGAAGGGAATCGGGAATGGGGCAATTGGGGATTGGGCATGGGGCATTGGGCATTGGTTATTAATTCTTCTCCCTCATTCTCCCCATTCCCCACTCCCTATCTAACAGAGTTACTCTTACTCTTTTCTGGACTAGGCAATGTAGTCGCGTTAGTAACTTTTTTAAGTTCGATAAAAATATCGTAACGATTACTGCGATTGTCGCTGACAGCAGATGTCATCCCAATTGTCCGCGTTGCATCTAGCAAAGTTTGTTGATTGGGAATTAGAGTTGGTAAAGGGAAATTTTTCACAGTTCGTTCCACATCCAGAAAAAATTGACCATTCGTCGGATTGGGTTCTGTAGGAACTGTTTGTTGGAAGGGAAGAGTGCCAGCTAGTGTATAGTTGGGTTTGGGAACAATTTTATCCGCGATCGGAGCGCCCACTATCAGAAAAGCGACATCTCCATCTAACCAACCGTGGGTTGCGGTTAACGTACCATAAGGTGATACCCAGTTAACAACGGGTTGACCTGCGACTTTCCCCGGTTGTACTTGAAACTGATATTGATTTTTCATCACTTCATCCAGTTGACTGATGGATGCTTCAGCAGATTTGCGTAGGCTTTGCCCACTATAGGCATCGGTTGTCTGTACCATGAACAGCAAACCCGCACGAAAATCATTTGGCGAACCTTCTTTTGGAGTAGCAGGAATCACTGATAATAAAAACTCCCCTTTCATCCAACTAAGTAAATCCTTCTCTAAATCGAGATCGGTAAGAGATTTTATACCACCTCTGATCTGTTCTGGTGCGATCGGTGATAAAGGATTTCCTTGAGATGTTAAAACATAGTCTCTCCACAACCTCTGTAAGTTACCACCAGTAAGCATCATTAAGGTTTCTGCTGGTATGCGGCTTTGCATTTTCCCAGCTTTGTTTTCCACCACCAGCACACGTTGACTATTAGGATTTAACCAAGAAACGCCCTTGAAGCGGATTCCTTCTGACTCTAAGGTTATTGTCCCTGCTAAACCTTGGTTATTTTGCAGTTGAGCCAAAACTTGAGCAGGTAAAGGTCGGTTTGGAGAAGCGGCGGCTATTTTCGCTGCTGTTGGCACATTCACATAAAACTGAGCAAATGGTTGGTAGTTAGCAATTTTCGGGAAATTCTCAGTAAAGCCGCCTGTTGTAACTAGGGATGTTTTATTTTTGTAGGCGTCGATTGCTCTTTCTGTGGCTTTGGGACTATCAGTTATGACTAAAAAACGCCCATCTAGTAATGCAGCCGAGAAGTTTTGCCCTGCTTGTCCCTGACTTTGTTTAATGGCGATCCCTTGATAAGTGCTATCGCTCCATTTGCCTTGTTTAAAAATTTTGGGTTGTGCCAAAATACTTTTGGCGATTTCTGGGTTTTTCACTGGTAATACCATTACCATCGATTGCTGATCGCTGGCAGCATTTTCATTGGTGGTAACTGGTTTGGGTGCAGGTTTATTCCCTGTTGCTGGGGCAAGAATTGCGATCGTCACGTCCTCGCCTACCCAAGGAGCGATATCTTTTTGGAAGTCGTAACCATTATTAGTCAGAAAGCGATCGCGTAACTGGACTAAATTTTTGTCCAGTTCTGTTTGGGTTTCTTTTGTCCCAAACTGCCGCAATTTCTGCCACTGCTGGGGATCTGTTGTTAAGGAAACTGCAAACAGGGCATCACCAGGAATAATATTTGCACCTACTAGCAAATCGCCAGAAGATGTTTGTCTCTGGGCTAACAACCAGTAGGCTACACTCCCCACACCAATCAATAACCCAGCAGCCGAGAGCGTCAGCACCAGAGACGATTTCTTATTTTTCTTCATCTGAACAGACACAAGAGGCGGTGCCATTGAAACCTGTACCTCATATTTGCAAACTCATTACTTGCTGAATTGGTTAAGTCAACCAAAAAGTTTCTTGCGATCTCAGGCAGTGAATTTCATAAATTTCTCCACCTATAGACATTGATGATGTTTCCGTAATCAACTTTCTCTAATGTTTCAAAGCGATGTTTTAACGTTTAGTTACCTTTTTTAACACGCTTTGTTAAATTTCGCAGGACATTCCTTTTAAAGGCTGTCTGTTTTGGAAAGTTTCCAAAAGTTAACATCCTTTATTTCAAGCACTTTGAGGATATAACTAACTTGAAAAAGCTGCAAGTAATCTGTAATCTAAACTACCTTCTATCTATTTCCATAGCTTCCATCTGTAGTATTGACTCGCTCTAGGCAAGATCAGTTCAGTGTCCGCGATTTTACATAGATTACCTATCTTCAAGGTCATTAGTGTAAAATTCCCATCCTCTGGGGCACACTGTAAAAGATAAAAAACTTTTAAATAATATAGGACTCATATTTGATTGCGTGAAAAAAACTCAGTACACTTTTATTCCTTCTTCCCAGTCCCCAGTCCCGGGTCTCTACGAGTAATTCACGCCCATCAAATCGGATTGCTATACTATGCCTCAGCATTAACAGCACTCAACTGCATAGGCCCCAAATATTTGGTTAAATAAGGTGAAAAGACTTCATAAATTAATGTTAATGGCTGCCCATGATGCCAAAACAAATAGTGGCGACCCCAAAAAGGCCCAGTTTCACCAAAACCAGACTCTAGTGCCAATGAGTCACCATAGTAAATTCCTCGAACATCCCGATACAATTCTGTGCGAAGCCGAGCTAAACTTGCCCAAATTGGTAATGAACGGTTTTGTAAATACTCATCGACATGACTGGCTTCCCACCACGAAGTAGCATAGGCTAATCTTTGACCAGAAGCGGTACGCAGCCATACTTGTCGTCGTAATCGCGGTTCTGGGACAGCTTGGATTAACTCAGGAGCAGCATCTAAGTCCATGCCAATCAATGACATATCAATAACATCTACTTCTACAGGCTCACCTGTGAGCAATTCTAAGTGACGTGTTGGAGAGCCGTCACCCAAGAGCATTAGCTGCCATGCAGGTGCTAGCTGAGTATGAGGTAAACTTTGTTGAATTATTTCCTCCCCTCCTTGCCAAATCGGAGTGAGGCGATGCCAAGCTGGTGGCAATGTTAGATTGTTTGTCGGCGTAAAAGTAATAGTCAATGCTTTTTACAAAACTTCACCTATTTCTATAAAAGCATAAAGAACTAGTACTTTGACAAGGCAACTTTGTTTAGTAAGTAATGAAGTGTTTGGGAAAAAAACTAAAGTCATCACTGCAAACTTATATTTAAGGGTCAATAGTATAAGGTTTTTGACTTAATGACTATTGACCCTATGCTCAAACAATCAAAAATGCGGATGGCGAGACTCGAACTCGCAAGGCAAAGCCACACGCACCTCAAGCGTGCGCGTATACCAATTCCGCCACATCCGCATGGTTTGTCTAAATATAGACTATAGCATAAGAAAATAATTATAGTAAGGTGATATCTAAATTCAGTTGCTCAAAAATATAAATTTTCTCAAGGCGGTATCAGACTGACAGAAATTTAGCAGATGTACAAGTGATATTGAAAAGGGTAGAGCTACTGTGTTTGGCGGGGTGCAATGGCGTATCGGTCTGCTGTAGGTGATTTCGACGACGGGCTATGACGCACGCTCGATAGCGCAGCGTTAGCGACGCAGGAGCGTCTGACTCGCTATCGGCGTTGCAAAAGCCGAGCTTGGTAGTCTAGCCAAGACTTACAGCAGCAATGTTGTTAGTGTAGTAAGACCCGTAGAGGCAGTAAGCCTGCAATTTTGCGTTTGCTTAGAATCAGGGTGGCGAATCTCCTGCGATAATTTGAAATAATGCGGAAGCGTTGTTTTAAGTTGGATCAGAGAAAATGTCAATCTACTGGTAATGATATCGAAACTAAAAAATGAAGTTTGACAAAATATTAATTGCCAATCGGGGAGAAATCGCCCTTCGCATTCTCCGCGCCTGTGAAGAAATGGGAATTGCCACAGTTGCGGTTCACTCCACCGTTGACCGAAATGCTCTGCACGTCCAACTTGCTGATGAAGCAGTTTGCATTGGCGAACCTGCTAGCGGTAAAAGTTATTTGAATATTCCCAATATTATTGCTGCTGCACTGACACGAAATGCTACTGCCATTCATCCAGGCTATGGTTTTTTGGCAGAAAATGCCCGGTTTGCGGAAATCTGTGCCGACCATCATATTGCTTTTATCGGCCCAACTCCAGAAGCTATCAGGCTGATGGGCGATAAATCCACTGCCAAAGAAACCATGCAAAAAGCTGGAGTACCGACGGTACCAGGTAGTGAGGGATTGGTAGAATCTGAGCAAGAAGGATTAGGATTCGCCAAGGATATCGGTTATCCAGTGATGATCAAAGCTACAGCAGGTGGCGGTGGAAGGGGTATGCGCCTAGTTCGTTCTGAAGACGAATTTGTGAAACTTTTTCTCGCGGCCCAAGGCGAAGCAGGAGCAGCTTTTGGGAATTCTGGCGTTTACCTAGAAAAATTTATTGAACGTCCCCGCCACATCGAATTTCAAATTTTGGCGGATAACTACGGTAATGTCATCCACTTGGGCGAACGGGATTGCTCAATTCAGCGCCGGAATCAAAAGCTGTTAGAAGAAGCTCCTAGTCCGGCTCTCGACCAAGACCTACGTGATAAAATGGGACAAGCTGCTGTCAAAGCTGCCCAATTCATTAACTACAGTGGGGCTGGTACTATTGAGTTTCTCTTGGATAGATCCGGTAAATTCTACTTTATGGAAATGAACACCCGGATTCAAGTAGAACATCCTGTAACAGAAATGATTACTGGGATAGACTTAGTTGCCGAACAAATTCGCATTGCTCAAGGTGAGAGACTCAAGCTTACCCAAGAGCAAGTAGTATTACGAGGTCATGCGATCGAATGCCGAATCAATGCTGAAGATCCCGACCATGACTTTCGCCCTTCTCCTGGACGGATCAGTAGCTATCTGCCCCCCGGAGGCCCTGGTGTGCGGATTGATTCGCACGTTTACACAGATTATCAAATCCCACCCTACTACGATTCCTTAATCGGCAAATTAATTGTTTGGGCGCCAGACCGACCTACTGCTATTAACCGAATGAAACGCGCACTGCGGGAATGTGCCATTACTGGACTACCTACCACCATCGGATTTCATCAAAAAATTATGGAAACTCCACTGTTTTTACAGGGTAATGTCTATACAAATTTTGTGCAGGAAATGAACGGTTAGGGGAGTAGGGAGTAGGGAGCAGGGGAGCAGGGGGAGATGAGAGGGATAAGGGAGACAAGGGGGAATTATTGAATAAATCTCTCCCTTGTCTCTTCTCAATGCTCAATACCCAATTTTTAATGCCCCATCTCTAATTCATACGAGATAGCATAGTCAGCAATCCTTGTTGACCTAACAGAATTTCTCGCAGCAGGCTGAAGATACCAACCCAAATAATAGGTGTAATATCTACCCCACCTATAGGTTGCACCAGTTTTCGCAAAGGTATTAAAAATGGCTCAGTGGGCCAAGCTATTAAATTAAACGGCAAACGATTCAGATCCACTTGCGGATACCAAGTGAGAATGATACGAAATATAAATAAGAATGTCATTACCCCTAACACAGGGCCAAGAATCCAAGCAGTCAGGTTAACACCAGTCATCGGTTTCAAGTACTATCATCTGTAAAGAAAGAAAAAATTACGTAACTGCAAGCAAGCCTTTCGGGTTCCCTAGTTGCTCATGGGGTGAGTTCTATTGCTGCTAGCCTTTTCCTTTGGAAGAAGACCGTGCTGGCTCACCGCGCTTTACGTAGGCATAGCCCGTCGTAGACATTGCCACAAAATTTTAAGCTTTGTAAAGCACTCTGATCATCATTTTAACTAAATGCTGTCATTTCTTTCTGAAATAGAAAAGCCAACTGGCTGACGCGGTGAACTCAACAAATGGTGAAAGCAGTTACCAAGTTTAGCAGTTCAGAGTTAGAGGCTTCTCAAGAAAGTAATACACTATTAAAATTAGAATGAAGTGTGTAAAAAAAGGTTGAGAAGTATGACGCCTTCTTTAGCAAATTTTCTTTGGAGTCTGGCTTGGGGTGCTGCAATTGTGGTAGTACCCGCTACAGTTGGTCTAATTTTCATTAGCCAAAAAGATAAAATACAGCGTTCATAATGCTTGTGAGAGTTAATTTAACTCTCATAATCGATTGTCTGTCAGCTATCTACTTAATTGCACCAAAAGCAGCAGTTTCTGCTGCTGGTAGTAGTTGTAGATGACAAACATAGGTTTTTTATTTTTCGGTCAACAGCTTCAGAGCTTCCTTGCTAGAGGCTTTGAAGCTTTAATATATCGTGCCTAATTACAGTAGTGATTTTAATTGTGACTCGCTAACATAGATTTGATATTGGGAAAACAGCAATGATAAATTTTGGGCTGAACTCAGCCAGTATTCTGGCTCAGGTAAATTTTGGGGCAAACTCAGCCAGTATTCTAGGAATTTTCCTGGCTGTGGCTGGGGCAGCACTGTATTTTCTCCGCACTGTGCGCCCAGAATTGTCACGGGATCAAGATATCTTTTTTGCAGCAGTCGGCTTGCTTTGTGGCTTCATTCTTGTCTTTCAAGGATGGCGGCTAGACCCGATTCTACAATTTGGTCAACTGCTTTTAGTTGGCACAACTGTGTTTTTTGCAGTTGAAAGTATTCGTCTGCGGAGTATAGCTACCCAGCAAGCAAAGCGCAACACTCCGATTGTGGACGAAGATCGACCGGTTAGCGATCGCTATTCGTACAATAATCGCAGAAATTATCAGGCTGAGATGGAGGCAGACTTAGATCCATTGCCTTATGAAGACGAGGAAGAACGCCCAGTGCGTGCTCGGATTCGCGGTACCAGGGATGAGATTTCAACTCGTGATGACTACTATCAGGAACAACCTCCCCGTCGTACAGAACGCCGCAATAGCAGCAGTAGTGAAAGACAGGCTCCATCTGATAGACCGCGTCGGCGGACTTCTGGTCGTCCTGTGAATCCCCCTTCTGAAAGCTTTGAAGAAGAAAACTGGGGTTCTTCATCTAGGCAAGTTGACGATTGGGAAAATTCGGGTGGGGAAGTTAGAAAACCTTCTCGCCGTAGTAATAACGGGTCTGGGCGTCCCGAAAGTCGTGAAGATGATGTTTCTCCCAGACCGAGAAGACGTCGTCCGCCCACTGACTCAACTTCTCGAAGACCACGCGAAGATGATGATGCGATCCCAACTGATTACGTGCCATACAACCCAATTGAAAAACCAAATGAGGGGCCAGATAATTTGAGCGATTTTGATGACGATGTTTAAAACAGTTGACGTGCAATTAGGTTTAGAGGCGACGGAAAACAGTTGAGGTGGAAAAATTTACGCCTACATTTTGGCTCCAAAGACCAATTCATTGGAGCCTGGTTTTTGGTTTAACAAGTTTGCTTGTATCTTGTGGTTCTAACGATATTCCTATAGGGCCTACTTCTCTTAACAGTCGCTACACCGAGGAGCAACCTGCTTTGAGTGGAAATGGGCGCTTTTTAGCGTTTGTATCTAATCGCAATGGTAATCAGCAGCTACTAATGTACGATTTGGAAAGGCAACTGTTTATTAGCACACCGGGGATAAACCGACAGGAGACAATTGCCGAAAGTCCTAGTTTGAGCTATACCGGGCGTTATATTTCTTATATTACTAGTGACCAAGGTAGACCAGTGGTAGCGCTTTACGATCGCGCTACACAACAGTCGCAAATTGTCACACCAATTTATCGCGGCTGGGTCAGAAAACCAAATATTAGTCCAGATGGACGTTATGTTGTCTTTGAAACCGCCACTCGTGGTCAGTGGGATATTGAAGTCCTAGACCGAGGGCCAAATATTGAGTTAGATATTCCCAACGGTGCAACTGTAGGTTCACCTCCGTAGGGGAGAAGGTTAGGAGTTAGGAGTTAGGAGTGAGGAGTTTGGAATTTGGAGTTTGGAGTTTGGAGTTGGGAGTTGGGAGTTAGGAGTTAGGAGTTGGGAGTTGTGAGACTATTGACTAATGACTAATGACTAATGACTAAATTATATGAAACGTAATTTTTTTATACCTGTATTTATATATTTAAGTTTATTGACTGGGTGTTTTGGCTACCCTCGCATTTTGAGTTATCCCTTTGATCCGGGGGGTAGGAGTCTCAATAGTTTCGCGTCGGAATTAAACCCCCAAATTTCTGGGAGATACATTGTTTTTATTACTGACCGACGCGGTAGCCAAGATGTTTATATGTTTGATACGGTAACTCGTGATTTGGTTGATTTGCCAGGTTTAAATTCCTTTGATGCGATCGCAAATCATCCTAGCGTTTCACAAGATGGTCGTTATATTGTGTTTGCGGCTAGCCGTCAGGGGCGATCGGCTATTTTTCTCTACGACAGAGAAACACGCCAATCACGGAATTTGACCAATAATCTGCAAGCGGAAGTCCGTAACCCTACAATTAGCGCGGATGGTAGCAGGATTGCCTTTGAGTCTAGTAATAATGGTCAGTGGGATGTTTTAGTATATGACCGTTATGGACAGCCGTTGAATATACCTCAAGAACCGCGTTGAAAAATGGGGAGTGGGGACTGGGGAAGGTGGGGCCCCCTCTGGGGATAAGGGGTAATGGGGAATGGTGAAAGAAAATTCTCTATTCCCTATTCCCTACTCCCTATTCCCTATTCCCTTCTACTTGTTGCACAGATTCAATGAGCGATCGCACTTGTTCTGTCCCCTCAGAAGCTTCAAATGATAGGGGAAACTTACCCCGGAGGATCATCCGCAAACCGAGGGGTGCAAGACTGAGTAATCCTTTTAAATCCTGAAAATAATTACCGACTACTTGTAAACCAAATTGACGTTCATCAATCCAACCACCTTCTTTAACTAAATCTACCAATACTTTCCGGTGACGAATTGAGCGACTATCACTGGCTTGTTTCTGGGTGAGAATTTCTTGTTTAACTTTGGTGATTTGTTCTAATGGTGCAACTTCCATAGGACAAACAGAATCGCAGTACAAACAACGGGTGCAACCCCATACGCCTTTAGTACCTTCGTTGTAGCTTGCTAAACGATTTTCGGTATCGCTATCACGGGAGTCTGCTACCATTCGGTAAGCTTTGGCAAGGGCATGGGGGCCTACAAAGTCTGGATTAACTTCACGAGCGTTGCATTCAGAGTAACAAGCACCGCACATAATACAGTTACCAGTTTGATCGAGGCGCGATCGCTCTTGTGGTGTTTGCAAAAACTCTCTTTCTGGTACTTGTCGTGCTGCCGTACTCACATAAGGGGCAACTGCCTCGAGATTATTCCAGAAGCTGCTCATATCTACAACCAAATCTTTAATCACGGGCATATTGCCAAGAGGGGCGATCGTGATTTCAGCAATAGCATTTACTTTACTTTGAGATGATGGTATTTGTTGTAATCTGGCAAGTTCGCTCCCAACATTTTCTTTACAAGCTAAAGCCGAACGCCCATTAATTCGCATAGCACAGCTACCACAAATAGTATTGCGGCAATTTTTGCGAAATGCTAAAGTTCCATCTTGCTCCCACTTAATATGATTGAGGCAATCCAAGATTGTATTACCTGGTTCGGCTTCCACAAGGTAGGTTTGCACAACAGGGGAGGAATTTTGTTGCTGTCGAATGACCTTAAAAATAACTTCCATAACTACTAACCAAAATTTTAAAATTACTCACCAGCCTCAACAATCATGAGTCAAAGCAGGTAATTGCGAAAAGTGAGTTATACTTTTTCGCCCCTAATTCAAACTCTAGTGTTAATAGGCTGACGATTTAAGGGCGACTGACTTCTAGTTTAAGGATAACCATTAAAATTTTACTTGTAGTAGCGTTGTAGGCAAGATTTTTGTCAAATTCTGAGTTAAAACGCCAAAAATGTAATCGCAGCTTTGCATTGAATTTACCTGTTTGGGAATGTAAAGGAAAGAGAGTTTGCTTAAAAAGTAACTTAAGTTGATTTTTGATCTAGCGATCGTATCCAAATGAAATGCATGTGAAGTTAGCAACATATCTTGATGTCAACTTGAGTCAAGCAGTCCTGACAGTAAAATTCCGTCAAGTGGTAGCGAAGGCAGAATTTTTTGATTATATAGAAGTGTGAAAGCCCATGTTTAATATATAGTAGTGGCAATCAAGTACTAGGCAGATGTTAAGAGATTTGTTCTTCCCATAGACAGACGTGCAAAATCCTCTGGGCGCTTTTGACCTGAAGATAATAAACCGAGGTAAAATCCTCATCACTTTCAAAGAAAAGTTAGAGTACCGCAAAACCCACAGGTGCGAGACTTTTCGCTTTTTGGCTTGCTCTCAATCAAGAAAATATGGGATTGAACTCATCTGCCAAAACTGCTCGTCTCAATTATATAAATTTTTATAAAACCCAGATAGCATTGCTCGCGCTTGCAATAAAGGGTTAAGAAAATCGTCACTGCTTTTTTCTTCTTTAAGTCCAGGAATTTAAATAAAAATTTACCAGCAATTTTAATTCAAAATTAAACAACTATTTTGCTATTATTAGTCCATGCTAGTATTTAATATAAAATTACGAAGTAGCAAAACCAGAATCAATAGCCGTATCAGCGCGGTTAATACTGCTTTGTTGATTCGTAATGTAGAGACAAGAAAATTCGCGTCTCTACTGGTAGGACAAAAGGGTGTATGCCCGTAAGACTCTATTGAAATACTATGCTGTCCTAAGCTTGAGAGGACGAGTGGAGAAAACTCTACTTGCTCATTGGCAAGAAAGGCAAGCACTGAAAGTGAAAAACCTGCAATTTTTTGGGTCTACGACTTATTTGCAGTAGAACCTAACCCCATTTGTAATGGTGGCTGAAAGTTACACCGCTACAGTAGCGCTAAAGAAGAAAATAGTTTTCTTTCTGATGGCGAATAATGGTTAAAAGTGCCCTAACATCACCAAAATTAATGTCTGTGGCAACTATGACCTCTAGTTGGTTGTGGACAACCATATATAGAAGTGCTTTTGGCTCCTATCGGCAGGAATTCACCCGTTACACTAGGGTCTTCAGTAGCTCTATGCAAATGCTAAAAAATTAAATGCTGGCATGAGACTACATCGTTTATCAGTTTGGAGAGAGTAAGGAAAATTTGAGCATAATGACTGAAACTGCAACCGCGCCATTAACTGGAAAAGCACTACTTGCTAAAGTAAAAGAACTTTCCACATTACCACGCCGAGAAAGAGCTAAACAGTGCGGCTATTACACTGTTACTAAGAATAACCAAGTTCGTGTCAATCTCACCGATTTTTATGACGCTTTGCTATCTGCTAGAGGAATTCCTCTAAGTCCAGAAGCACCTAAAGATGGTCGTGGTCGCGAACCGACATATCGGGTTAGTGTCCATCAAAATGGTCAGATTGTAATTGGTGCTACATATACCAAAGCAATGGGCTTGAAGGCTGGAGATGAGTTTGAAATTAGGCTGGGATACAAACATATTCACCTGATTCAACTAGGTGAAAGCGATAAAAAACTAACCTCACAAGATATAGATTCTGACGAATCAGACGAAGATTTGGAAGACGAAGAGTAAATTTGCTAATGGTAGGGATAAGTTTCAGGTGATGATAACTTGTCCTTACCCCGACAGCAAATTGGTAGCCAGGTAAAAAATACGATTAGACCCCTTGCAGAATTTACTAAATTTAGTAGAGTCTTGATTAATCAGCAAGAAATCTATAATGCAAGAAGTCTATCGTGTTTTTTTTGTTTATTTTGATAACTTTCTTTGAGTCTTCGGTCAACGTCTTACTGGCGTTTAGAGAAAATGCACCGCCACTAGTTATAGTGACGGCATTTTTTGTTTGCTGGATAGTTTGCTGGTTGCCAGTAGCAACAGTATTAGCAATATTGCTTAATTGGCAACCTCTTAAACCTTTACAGCCAGAGCAAAAAATGCCGTTATTGGTGTCACTTTACCTATTAGCTCCCCTGCTCCTCTGGGGAGTTGTTTGGTTGACTAATAAATCTTTTTCAAATTACGGCTTTGTTGGCAATCTTTCAACTCTTAGTTTTTTAGCACTAGGTTTTAGTTTGGGAGTGCTGAGTCTAGCCATTGTCTTTAGTGGGCAATTCGGGTTAGGTTGGTGTGCTTTTGAAAAGTCGAATTTCAAGTTAGTATTACCCATCTTGCTACCGATTTTCTTGATAGCCTTATTAGTCAGTGGGATAGAAGAGTTAGTTTTTCGCGGTTTCCTGTTCACAGAATTAGCGCAGGATTACCCAGCTTGGGCAGCAGCAGCAATTTCTAGCTTGATTTTTGCCTTGTTACACCTGGTTTGGGAGCAACGCGAAACTGTACCCCAACTTCCTGGATTATGGCTGATGGGAATGGTGTTGGTGTTAGCACGCTTTGCTACAAGTGGTAATTTGGGTTTAGCTTGGGGATTGCACGCGGGATGGGTATGGGCGATCGCTACTATAGATACAGCAGAACTAATTACTTACACAGGTAAAGTCTCTGACTGGTTTACAGGTAAGAACAAAAAACCCCTAGCTGGCTTGGCGGGAATTATTTGTGTATTGGGAACCGGAGTAATTATCTGGTTCAACTCTTAAGTATTATAATTTCCCATAGATGATATGTGTTTACGCAGATCCCCGACTTCTTCAAGAAGTCGGGGATTTAAATGCAACAATTTAGTAGGCACTATTCTACCCTACTAATCTTTATTTAGTACTCAAAATTACTCAGACCTTCGGATTCTGTCGATTTCTCGTTGTAATTCTTCAATTTGACGGCGTAAAACTTCAGTTTGATTTTCGGAAGATTCTGCTGCAACATTTACCGATCCAGAAGCAGGCGATCGCTGATAATTTCCTCGGCGAATTTGCTGGTATTCTTCGGATACTGCCCACGCTCGTAAGTAATGTAAGCGTTCAACAGGGAAAGGATGACTCAACATCATACCCTGAGCGCCATTGTAGATCAAAAATTTATATATCTGATTCAGTCCATCCTCATCCAATGCCTGATAATTTTCTGACTGCTTGATAAACTCTTGTAAACTACATTCATTGGCATATTTGTTACTACCGCCAGAGAGTTTCATCATCGTTGACATCACAGGATTCAAGTCATCCATTACTAGTAATGCAGCGCGATCTGACGATAACTCGGCTTTGCGTCGCCACTCAAAAAAAGCGTAAATCAAGCCTTGTGTGACAATATTACCGATGCCAAAGGTCAATTCTCCTAAAGCAGAAGCAGCACTCATCGCCCACATCGCCATTTGAATTAAAATAGTATGACCACATTTTATATGCCCCAGTTCATGGGCTAGCACCGTCCTAATCTCGGCTTCGTCTAGTAAGTCTAGTATCCCTGTATTTATGACTATGTAAGGATTCTCTTGCCCCAGTGCATAGCTATTTACTTGGGGATTTTGCGAGACAAACAGTGTTGGTTCTGGGTAAATGTCCAAATCTCGGACGCATTCCCGAAACATCTGGTAAATAGTGGAATATTGACGCGGCCCGACTTGGATAGTGTTACCCATTAGATAAACTAATTGAGGGCGTTCGTAGATAAATTCTACAAATTTACGAGCGATTAAATCAAATCCTGGCAAATTTCGTAAAGCTTGCTCGGCTTGACGATCTAGTGGATGCCTGAAGGCTTCGCTGGAAATTCCTGTGTAAGTTGGCATAATTTAGGGTATTGGGTAATTGGTCATTAGTCATTGGTCATTGGTCATTAGCAAAGGACAACTGACAAAGGACAAAGGACAAATGACAAATGACAAATGACAAGATAATAGAAATGGGGCAATTGGAAGTAAAAATCACTTTGTATGGAATTGAAAGCGTGTGATTGAGGCAGAAGTTCATTTGTCACTACATAACTTTTTGCGATCGCAAGCGGGGTTCCCTTCCTGGTCCCATCATTTGACGATGGCACGGTTGGTAGCACGCGCCTTGCGCCTGGGACGTAGCGCCCTAATTCAAGTCGGGGCAGTTTGTGGCTATCAAGGGCGGTATCGTACTAGTTTCGTAGCATCAGCCCTGATGTGGCACGGCCCTGTAATTATTGTTGCTCAAGAAACAGTGCAGCAACTTCTGCTGCGGGTGGAAATTCCCCGTCTACAGCAGTGGCTACCAGCCAATAAATCGATTAGAACAGGTGACGCTTGGCCTGATGCCCAGTTCCAAGGGCTACTGTTGACCTCCCCAGAAGCTTGGTTAAAAGCACAATTGGCTGGTGGCTCACGCTTTCCCCAAGGCATTCCCACAATTATTGATGGAGTAGACGATCTCGAAGATTGGGTGCGTCATCAACTTACCCAAGATATTCAACCTGATGATTGGGATCAACTCATGCTAGCTTGTCCAAACCAAGCTGAGGCAATTCGTGAAGCACGGATACAACTAACACACGAACTTTTTCAGCATCCTGCTAATCCATATCAGTGCTATCTAATTTCCCAGCCAGAAATAGAAATTTTAAGCCGTCTCTATTCTGCTTTAGAGTCAGTACAAGCACTGCCAGAACCTTGGAAACAATTCTGGCAACAATTTCAAACCCTTGATGAAAATCTTTCCACCCCTGCTCCCTCATCTCCCCCTGCTCTCTTCTGGGCGACTATTGCCCATCGACAAGGTTTATTTTCTTTGCACTACGCCCCAATGGAATTAGGGGAAATACTCTCGCCTATTTGGCAGCGACAACCAGTAGTTTTAATTGGCAGCGCTATCGAACCGGAAACTGAGGCTCCCCTTTTTCGCCAGCGCCTGGGTTTGGACGATTTAACTTGCCTGAAGTTCTCCTCGGAAAGTCAAGCGGAAGCAATTCAACTGTATGTACCCTATAAGTTGCCTCTACCCAACACACCAGAATTTCAAGCGGCATTTATTCACAAAGTCCGCACACTAGTTTGTCTAAGTGCGACAGCACCAGGGTTAACGGTTGTCTTGGTGGGGGATGTCCCACTCAAGGCTCAAGTGGCAACGATTCTGGCTTCAGAGTTTGGTTCGCGGGTGCAAGTAGAAAAAACTTGTTTAGATGAAAATGGTATTTTGATTAGCGGTTGGGAATTTTGGCGAGAACATCAACGAGTCTTGCCAGCACCCCATCTGTTAATCATTGCTACGTTGCCCCTACCATCTTTGGAAAATCCCCTGGTAGCTGGTAGGGTAGCTCTTTATAAGCGATCGCATCAAGATTGGTTCCGTTTATACTTGTTGCCAGCAGCTTTAAATGAATTACAACGGGCGATCGCTCCAGTACGAGAAAGTCAAGGGATTGTGGCTATGCTTGATAGTCGTGTCGTTAACCGCAGCTACGGCGCTCAAATTCTTGCAGCTTTAAGCCCTGTGGCACGCATTAACTATCTCGATCCCAGCCTGTTTTCCAATACCGATGAGGAAAATTCTGCTTAAAATTCAGTTCCCAGTGCCAATGCCCAATTTAAATTTTGTCAACCAAAGCGCGATCGTCTCAAAGCAAGCACTATTATCAGCTAATAGAAGGTGATGGATTCATCGCCTCTGAAGTAAGCATGATTACTGTCAAGATAAATTTAGAACCTAAGTAAAATTTGAGTTGCTGATTATGGGTGAAGCAAAACGTCGTGTGCGATTCGTTGTGAGTGAATCATGGTATCCAGTCCATACATAACCTCACCAACCCGCAAGGGTTGAACTCTCAGAAAGATGTAGGTGAAAGTCCTACCCGCTAGATTCAAGCGTGACTCCTTATCTGCCCACATCGAGCAAGCTCAATTCTTGCAGAGTGAAGCTGGGAACAGGACGCAATCAGACAGTCGTTATGGATTGACACTGGCGTTAACAGGGAGTTCCTACGGTGAAACAGAGCCTAAAAAAGTAACCTATTTGCAAGCGAGGCATAACTTAAAACCCTCGACTTCATCAGAGCAAAAACCCGCTGAATTACGTCGGATATCAGCATGAATCTCGGGTTTCTGATGGTTAAATTGGCTACACCTAACGGAACAACGCCACAAGCTCCAACGCAAGTGGCTGATCAATCTTCTGAGGGAACGAATAAAAACGAATCAAGGGTCTTGGGACAGTCGAATCCCTGGTAGGTAAGATGAGATACGGAATCCCTTTGATTCGGGTAGGATGCGGTGTAATTACTGCAAGGTATTCAGAAAACACTTAACGGAGTTAGAGCATGATTAGGCACAGCCGCAAGGTTAGTGAATCTTGGAAGAATCTGCCCTGGAAGAAATTCCGTCAGGATTTATTCCGCCTACAATGTCGAGTGTTCAAAGCTATTCGAGCAGGAGACAAGCGGAAAGCTCTGTCACTTCAGAAGCTTATTTTGAAATCCAAAGCAGCTAGATTTTTGGCGATTCGTCAAGTAACACAGCTAAACGCAGGAAAGAAGACGGCAGGAATCGACGGCAAAAAGTCCCTCAATTTTGAAGAACGGTTGGCGTTAAATGACCTGTTGAAAGAGTTCAGCAACAACTGGGTTCACCAGAAGCTACGAAGCATTCCCATCCCAAAAAAGGACGGAAGTACCCGGATGCTGAAGATTCCAACTATGGCGGATAGAGCATGGCAATGCCTAGCGAAATATGCCTTAGAACCTGCACACGAAGCAACATTCCATGCCAAAAGCTACGGGTTTAGACCGGGACGTTCGGCACAAGATGCCCAGAAAAGTCTGTTTTTAACCCTATGTTCCAATGCAAATGGAATCAATAAAAGAGTGATAGAACTCGATATTGAAAAATGCTTCGATAGGATAAGCCACACCACAATCATGGAAAACCTTATAGCCCCAAAAGGCATCAAATCAGGTATATTCCGTTGCCTAAAAGCAGGAACAAATCCAGAATTTCCAGAACAAGGTACACCCCAGGGTGGGGTGGTGAGTCCACTTTTAGCCAACATCGCCCTGAATGGTATCGAAAGTATCTATCAATACCATGTAAATCATGGTCAAAGAGTTACAATCAATACCTCAGAGAAGGATATTACAGAACCATCAATCCGATATGCGGACGAGATGGTGATAATACTCCGACCAGAAGACGATGCAAACGAAATACTTGAAAGGATAGACCAATTTCTAGCTGAAAAAGGAATGAAGCTTAACGAGAAAAAGACACATATTACCGCTGCGACAGATGGATTTGACTTCCTTGGCTGGCACTTCAAAGTGCAAAGTAACGGGAAATTTAGATGCACTCCCTCTGTGGAGAACTTCAAAAAGTTCCGTCAGAAGGTAAAAGCCATCGTTAACTGCTCAAATTATGGTTCTAAGGTAAAAGCCCAAAAGCTAGCACCAATAGTGAGGGGATGGAGAAATTACCACAAGTTCTGCAAGATGGACGGGGCAAAGTTTTCACTTTGGCACACCAGTAACAGAGCCTTTTTGGTATTTAACAAGGAAACAAAACTTGACCGTTACTCTACCAAGAAATTGATAGACAAAGCGTTCCCATCAGTTCCTTACTCCGAAAACAAACACATCAACGTCAGGGGAAATAAATCACCCTATGATGGAGATATGGCATACTGGAGCGAACGCAATAGTAAGCTGTATGACGGAGTAACATCCACTACCCTTAAGAAACAAAACCATACGTGTGGTCACTGTGGCATGAAATGTACAAGTGAAGAACGAGTACACCTCCACCACATTGACGGGAATCACAGCAACTGGAAAAGAAACAATCTAATTGCTATCCATGAGTCCTGTCATAATTACATCCACATGAGCAAAGGGGACAAAAACCCTAAGAATATCGGGAGCCGGATGAGGTGAAAGTCTCACGTCCGGTTCTAACTGAGAGGTGCGAAGGATAATACCTTACATCGACTCAACCAAAACCACACTAGGGAAAACATACGGTCAAGAGACTCGGATCTTGCCTTGGGTTCCGATCACAAAAACTCAAGGCGAACAATTTGTCACTTGGACTACTCGTGGTGCTTGGATAGGCATTGGTCTTATGGCTGTAGGATGGGTAACAATCCGTTTTATCGGCCCAGCTTTTGGTTGGTGGCAAGTAGTCTCTTAATTTGTAATTCGTAATTGAATTAGTTGGATATCTAGACTCCAACTAATTCAAGACCACTAAAAAAGATAATGACGCGCAAGTATCTCGCCAATAATTACGAATTACGTTAGAGCAACGGTAGGTTGCTTTGCATACCCTATGGCAAAGCAAGCTAGTACAGCGGACGCGGAAATAAACATACCCTGACGCTCGTTGCGCTAAAGCGTCTCCCCTTGGGAGAAGACTCGCTTGCCGCCGGCGCTAACGGGTGACGCTCTCTACGAGACGCTACGCGTAGCTTACTTCTCTGTAAGAGTACGCAGGCTCGCTCTAAGCGAAGCCATGCCGAAGGCGTTGCCTCTCGTTCGCGTTAGCGTCTCTGAAAGAGAAGAGAAGGCTTTACGCTGCGCTAACGGCAGTTCCTCATGGGGAAACCCCCTTGGCGCTAGCCTCTCCCTTTGGGAGAAGACCGGACTGCCTCACCATTTCAAATGGCGCAAGAGCTTGGAATACAATTATGCGTGAATGCGTGAATGCGTGACTTCTGCCTTGCGGTACTAGGCGCAGCCTCTCGTAGAGAGCGTTATAACGAATTACGAATTAGTTAACTGAGTTATTAATAAAAGATAATTACTCATTTGGGATAGATAATCAAAATATATTATATATGCATTAAATTTGGCAAAACCAAACCAAGATAATAATCTTTCTAAATTAACGTGAGTTCGACGGATAGGAAAGCACAAAAAGCTTGCTATGTATGAATT
>NZ_JAVRBM010000109.1:0-24706 GCF_034531255.1 Nostoc sp. ChiQUE01b
TCTAACATCAGTCCATATAAATTGATTTTTTATTGTTTGTGAGAAATTCGCGTTAGTGGATGATGATATTCGCATCCGCCTTGGGAAAATGGATAGTCGGGGACTAGCAAAGCGTCTGCGGATTAACTTGGAGGAACTTACATCTCGTAAGGATTCTACAGATATTCCTGTAGTTTTAGATAGGCTAGAAACATCCTTCGATCCAGTGCGAGAAGCACAAATCAAAGCCAAACGCAAAGCTGGGGAAAAAGTCGATCAGCTTGAACCGCTCGATGTTTTACTTGCTACTAATATGATTTCCGTGGGTGTAGACGTGAAACGCCTGGGTGTGATGGCTGTTACAGGTCAGCCCAAAAATACTGCCGAGTATATTCAAGCTACCAGCCGTGTCGGGCGGACATTCCCTGGTATCGTATTTACAGTTTATAATTGGGCGCGTCCTAGAGATTTATCCCACTACGAAAGATTTGAGCATTACCACGCTACATTTTATCAACACGTAGAAGCGCTATCTTTAACTCCCTTTGCGCCCCGTGCGATTGACAGAGGTTTAGCCGCGTTGTTTATATCCCTTGTGCGGTTGGCGGGTAGAGAATTTAACGGTAACAACCAAGCAGGACGAATTGAACGCAACCATCCTTATATACAATCTGCCATTAATACAATTTGCGATCGCGCTAATTTAGTTGCGGGTACGGAAACCCAAAAACTCGTTAAACAAGCACTGGAAGCCAAATTAGATATCTGGTTGAGTAAAGCACAAAACTTGATTGGGGGCGGTATTCTCAAATATCAGACAGACAAGCGTGATGGTTTAACCATTGAACTATTAGAATCAGCAGGTCAAGGAATTTGGCAAGAATTTACTTGTTTGAACTCCCTGCGAAACGTCGAACCGACAGTAGGGTTAATTTTTCAAGATCAAGTACCCGATGATGACTTTAGTCGCTTACCTCAAGCAATGAAAGAATAGAGAATAGGTAAAAAATACAGTTTAATAATCCACAATTCTCAATTCCTAATGCCCGATGCCCAATGCCCAATTCTCAATTCCCATCACCTCCAATCAATTAGAGCAGTTGGTCAATCAAAACTGGACTATTTTGGGAAAAGCGAGTAACTTTAGTGCCTTAGATGCTGTGCTGCAAGCTTTCTTCGCTATGGGGCAACTTCAGGAATTATCTAAATACACAACAGACAAAATTTGGGCGCTAGTTGAACAAAAACAACTTCAGCAGCAAAGCAATTTTGATGATGAAAGCGTCAGGGACTTGAAAACACCTGAATGGCAAATTTTCTCAGCAGCAGACCCAAATCTTAATACCCCAGATTTTCAACTGCGGACTGTCAACCCACCATCTGGGTATGAAAATTACTTTTCGCAGGTGGTGTTGGTAGAAAGATTGCGAGAAGTTCGTGCCTTAATTGGCTTTACACGCATTCAATCACCTGGGGATTTTATTGACTCTGGAGAAATTCTCACAGAGCATCGGGTTCCATTGAGTCGCAGCAAACCTAAATGGGTACCGGCAAGTGAAGTCAAAGGCGAGGGTATCTTTATCCAGTTCAAAGAAACGACACTTCATCAATGGGAGCAAAATCAACTGTTGCAAGATTATGAACGTCAAGTATTCGATGCTCATAAAAAGTGGTGTAATGTTCGTTCTCTCGATCCAGAAAAAGGTAAATTTGGTGTACGCTACATTTTACTACACTCCTTTGCTCACGCCCTGATGCGGCAAATGGCCCTTGAGTGTGGTTACAATGCTGCTAGTTTAAAGGAGCGAATTTACTCCAAACGACCAGAAGAAGAAGGCGGCCCAATGGCAGGCATACTAATTTATACCGCCGCACCTGATAGTGAAGGTACCTTGGGTGGTTTAGTCAGTTTGGGAGAGCCTAAAATACTTGGATACCATATAGACCAAGCTTTAGAACAAATGCGGTTATGTGCTTCTGATCCCTTGTGTGCAGAACATACTCCCTTTAAAGGGGCTACATCACTACATTGGGCAGCTTGCCATGCTTGTCTGTTTAGCCCAGAAACCTCCTGTGAACGCGGCAATAAGTATCTGGATCGCGCGGTACTTATTCCCACTGTACTATCCGCAGACTTAGCGTTCTTCCCAGAGGAGAAAACGTGAGCTTTTTACCACCGCTTTTATTGGCTCAAATTCGTACCTGTGCCAAACAACTTCCATCTCCTGTTTTAGATGCTGTAATTAATTTGTTGATAGCTACTCCAGCAAGATATTGTGATTTCGCGTTGAAAGCATCAATCTTGAAACAACTGCCCAATACTAATTTTCGCCGACTGGTAGGGGAATTGTTAGAAACATGGTGTCGGGAAGCTATTTATTTGGACAGTAGTGCGATCGCGTCTGCCTTAGCCACAGCAATTTCCTGTGAGGTGGCAGCAAAGGATGAGTTGTCTGTTGAGTTGGTTTGGACTGGCCCCACAAGTGAGGGAATACCACTTCGCAGAACAGAACAAGTGTTATTACAATTAATTCACGAAGCGCAACGGGAAATAATTCTTGTCAGTTTTGCTGTTTATAAGATTCCAGAGATTGCAAAAGCATTGTTAACAGCAATGAAACGAGAAGTCACTGTGCGAATTATTGCTGAAACCCCCGAATCTAGCAAGGGTAAAATACCTTTTGGAGTCAGTGCAGCATTGGGACTGGAAATTGCCCAACAAGCACACATTTTTATTTGGCCACGAAATAAGCGGCTTACAGATTCAGAAGGAAGGTATGGTTCCTTACACGTTAAATGTGCGATCGCTGATAGAAAGCACTTGTTTATTTCCAGTGCTAACCTCACTGAGTACGCTCTGACATTAAATATGGAAATGGGACTACTAGTTCACGGTGAAGATATAGCTCATCAAGTGGCAGAACATATCGACCGTTTAATTCAGGAAGAGTTTCTCGTATCTTTAAACTCGCTGTAGGCATAAGTATTCAGTAGGCAACTAATTTTTGGCTATACATTTCTGTTAAAGCAGTTTTTTACCTAAAAAGTTATTTTTCTATTTCTTCTACTCATATATACAAAGGTGCTTGCATTCTCAACAAGTACGTTTGTAACTTGGCAAGTGTGCAGGTTAGGTAATACAAACATAGATGTGAAACTGAATAGCTCCTACTGAACTGATATATGCCAGTTTGATTTTGAGAATTAATGGTTTTTATGAGGCTAGCGAGTGCCCAAAACATCTGTGTAAAGTATTGTTACATCTGCGCGAAAAAGAAATTTGTATCGAAAAAGATAAATTCCTCAGCAAGGGACTCGTATTTTCCATAGATTTGATATATCTTGTTTATTCCGTGCAATTATTAACATCCTATTTCTCACAACTTTGCTGTCATCCAGATTTTCAGCCGATGCCTTTGGGGAGCAGTGAATGAAAACTTTTAATAGATAGATATGAAGATCATCAAAAAATCCGACAAGCTGACTCTGAAGAAAATGATGGAAATCCAACACGCTGAAGACCAAAATCTTCAAGCTGATACCGTCAATTCTTCAGCCCCTGTAGTTGATGAGCAACCAGCAGCAATTCTTCTTCCAAGAGAACCTGACTATATTCCATTCCTTGACAATCCTCCAATACAGTCTGTTGGCAACTCTGGCTGGCAGATTTCTGACATTTTGCGGGATATCCGGGTGGATGATTTTTGTGAGTGATACTCCTGATAAACATAGGTAAAAATAATACGTTGGTCTTGTGGTGTACGTACTGTCACAAACAGGAGTTGCTCTTTGCTAAAGAAGCCTACCAAATAATCAACGGTAGCATTAAAGTTGAGTGCGTAGACGTTTAGGCGGCAAGGCGATAGACATTGCAATGGCTCAATGGGTAAACGAAAGAGAAAACATCAGAAGACATCCTTCCCTTGGATGGTAGAAGAAGAAAATCTGTTCATTGCAAAGACTGGTAACGAAATAGTTACAGATGCTGGATGGGAGAAAATTTCATTTGAAGAAGCGAGAAAACTATTTAGTCCCAAAACATTTCAAGAATGGTACGAACTGTTCCTAGAAAATACAGATATTTCGGAAATACTTTCAGAATCTAACGTAGATATAGATTTAGATGATGAATCAGCAATAGATAAGTTTTTACAAAGGAGCAACTGGACACCAAAACAAGTCAATTTAGTTGTAGCGAAGGCTATCTATAAAAATCACGCCTGGGTGAGAGGATTACTGATTTCTACACCTGATGTTGAAGAACCCTACTTTCACAATTATGAAATGGAGGCAATTCGTTTAGGAGTCCAATTGCGAAAATACATTAAAGAAGATATTCCAGTAATTAATGACTCCAAAGATGCTGTCAGATATTTACACCGAAGATACACCCTCATTGGCTGGCAACCAAGAAATTGTGTGACAGCAGCTCACAACCTAAAAATATCTCAAGCAACTAAGGTTTACAATGAACTTCTCTGGGATGAAGATTGGGTAGATGAAGAAGACTGTTCAGGAGATTGACAGCTTTGATGATATCGTTGAAGTGACTTGGCTTTTGCTAGACAATGATTGCGTCTAGAAGCGATCGCAGCGCTGCGATTGGTAGAAGCTGGAAAAATTAACCTGGATGTCCTGGATGTCTCTGTAAAACAATATCTACCAGACTTCACTCTGGCTGATACCCAAACGGCTGATCAGATCACGAATCATTGTGAGGTCTGATTGAGACTTGCAAGTGCAGCTGCGATTCGCCCAGATGCCTTTGGTCGTTTGTACATTCGTTCCATGTAGTCCACCAGCGTGGGGAAAGTGGCGAGTAGCTGAACTTCATTCGCCCAATCCAGTGTGTAAGCAAGCACAAAATCAGCCACTGTGACGTGTTCACCCACTACAAACTGCCGATCCAACAGATGGTTCTCTAAAACGACAGCCATACTGGTGAAGTCTTGCCGAGCGAGAGGTATTTCAGCAGGCAATCTCAACTCTTCTGGGTATATAAACGTGTGGCGAGCGATACGCCATAGCGGCTGTTCCAATTCGGTGGCAGTAAAGAGGAGCCAACGATAAAGCTGTGCTCGCAGAAGCAAGTCTGTAGGTACCAAGTTAGATTCTGGGTACTTCTCACCGAGGTACAAAGCAATGGCTACGGATTCAGTGATGATATGTTCGCCATCGATGAGTACAGGGAGCTTGCCAGTGGGATTAATGGTGAGAAAATCGGGTGTACGGTGTTCACCTGCCTGCATGTTGATGGAGATTGCTTCAAATTCCACCTCAAGTTCCTGGAGAACCCAACGAACCCGAATTGATCGTGTGGGAGCAAATTCATAGAGTTTCATGAATCAACCTCAGTGATGTGCAAATATCTTTCATTTTCTTGTATGGATGGGTGTGTTCATGTTTCGATGAGTTCACGAATTTGTGTTCCACTGGTTGTTCTGTTGTGGTTCACACTCCTGCTCCTTCCCTTTGGGCCTCAACTGGATGGGTTGCTTCGGGTTCCATGTAAATCAGTTCCCAAATGTGACCATCTAAATCCTGAAATCCATGCGCGTACATAAATCCGTGGTCTTGAGGTTCGTTGTAGGTTGTGCCACCAGCAGCAAGGGCTTGACGAACCAGCTGATCCACTTTTTCTCGGCTCTCAACTGATAAGCACGTCAACACTTCGGTACTTTTTGTGGCATCGCAAATCGGGTTTGGCGTGAATGTTTTGAATTTTTCATGCGTCAAAAGCATCACAAAGATGGTTTCGGACACAATCATGCAGGTGGCCGTTTCATCGGTAAATTGAGGGTTGAACTGAAAGCCAAGTTTTGTGAAAAACTCGATCGATTGCTGGAGATATTTGACGGGTAGGTTAACGAAAATTTGAGTACTCATGGTTTCTCCTGGTGTAGTTAGTTGTTGGTAAGTGGTCAGAGGCGAAGACTTTAGCAGTTGACTATACTAACGTGAAGGACGTATTGCGGATTCTTCCGAATGGCTCTCTCCTTACAAGTCGTGGAGTGCAGTGGAATGGAATTCATTTGGAATACTATTGTCATCCTCCTTACGAAATCCCTGAAAATTCTTCCAAGCAGCACTTAATTCTCAGAAATACAAGTAGTAGGCAACTAATGAAGGAACAAAGCAAAATTAATAGACGTGAATTTTTGACAGGAGCAACAGCGCTGGGTTCACTCGGTATGACAGTGGGATTAGCAGTTCCAGCAATTGGTAGGCAATCAAAGGAAAACCTGCCCAGTCGCGGTGAGTTTGTGATCCGGAATGCTTACGTGATGACGATGGATTCAGCACTTGGAGATATAGCGAATGGTGACGTGTATGTGCGTAATGGCAAAATTATTGCCGTTGGAACTAGTTTGGTAGCTCCAACAGCCCAAAATATTAACGGGCAAAACATGATTGTCCTACCAGGTTTGATTGATACTCACTGGCATCTATGGACTTCCTTATTACGTAGTTTGTCTGGTGATAACGAAAAGCAGGGCTACTTTCGGATGACCGAGCGTTTGGGAAAGGTATATATACCAGAGGATATGTATCGCTCTGCGCGGTTAGCGACGGCTGAGGCATTGTTTTCAGGAATCACAACTATACATGACTTTAATCACAATGTACGCACGCTCGAATACGCAGAGGCATCAATCCGCGCAATTGCAGATGCAGGTATTCGTGCTCGTTTCTCCTACGGCTACTACAAAGATCAAGCATTAGAAGAAGCCACCCACTTTGACAGCATTGCGAGTCTGCACCGTGAAATGAAAAATTCCCAAAATAATTTGCTGTCTTTGGGGTTTGCTCCACGGGAAGTCTCTGTTTACAAGATGTATCGCCGTGATTGGGAGATGGCGCGCAACATAGGGCTTCCAATTACTGTTCATGCGAGTTCCTCGCTGAGTGAAACTGGAGAAATTAATCAATTGTCTAATGAAGGATTGCTCGGAAAAGATGTACTTATTGTTCATGCAACTGTGGCAACTCCCAAGGAAATGAAGCAATTAGCAAAAAGTGGTGCAGCAGTTAGCCTGACTCCCTTTACAGAGATGCGGACTGGTTTTGGCTTTCCCCCCATCCAGGAACTTCTTGCAGCAGGTGTATTGGTCAGTCTTGGAGTCGATACGACAGCATTATCGGGAAATGCAGATATATTTGCAGTCATGAAAGTTATTCAAAATGTTGGAAATGTCCACGCCCAGAGCGAGTTTGGGTTATCACCACGTCGAGTTTTAGAACTTGCGACTATTAATGGAGCACAAGCGATGGGAATTGATGACCGTGTTGGCTCTTTAAAACCGGGTAAGCGTGCTGACTTGATTATGGTATCAACTGAGAACCTTAACATGAGCGTTTTTACTGACCCAGCACATCTGTTAGTGGAAGCTGCTCAACCGTCTAATGTCGATACAGTCATTGTTGATGGACGGATTTTAAAACGAAACGGTCAACTTACAGCATTAGACAACAAGCAAATAATTCAAGAGGCAAGAAATTCACTAATTGCTATACGACTACGCGCTAATTGGTAGTTCTAGTAGTTCGCCAAGGAAACAATGCAAAGGTGGCTAGCTCCAAGGGCAGAGGAGCACAGGAGCAGAGGGGATTGAACTTGGCACATTGAACTCTCCTCTGCTCCTCTGCACCCCTGCTGCCTCAATGATTTTCCCTTTTCAAGCGTGCCATTCGTTCATAGAACTTGAACGCTGCCTCACAGTTGCCGTTGAACATCAGGTAAGAATTGAGTTGCATTGATTTCTCCTTTTGTAATCGATTCTGCGTTTTGATGAGCGGATCGTTCGCACATGAACATCATTTGCGCGGTTGCTGATGACGTTACTCTTGCTGCTGCGTTTCAAGTTGAGCGCGAATGCGGTCTGACTGCTCCCTTAAGGCGGGTGTCAGGACTTCACCAAAATCCTCTGCCTCGAATACGCGACGAATCTCAATCTCGGAGTCTCCTGGCATCGGGTTAGGGCAGCGCTTTACCCAAGCAACTGCCTCTTCCATTGAGTTCACCTGCCACAGCCAGTACCCTGCCACTAGCTCCGGCGCTGGAGTGAAAGGTCCCTGGGTGACGGTGCGATCGGTTCCTGAAAAGTGAACTCGCACCCCTTTTGAGCTAGGATGCAACCCCTCAGCGGCGAGCAAGATACCTGCTCTGGCTAATTCTTCGTTGTACTGCCCCATTTCAGTTAAAAGCTGTTCGCTCGGCATGACCCCAGTTTCGGAGTCTTGGGTTGCTTTGACAAAGACCATGACTTTCATTGTGAAATCTCCTGTTGAATGGTTTTGAGTTAGATTGCGAGGGGTTGGGTGTCAATACTGCACGCTTTGTGCATTTTCAACTCGGCATTGGGTTTGGGGAAAAGGTTAAAGGGTAAAGGTTAAAGGGTAAAGGTTAAAGGGTAAAGGTTAAAGGGTAAAGGTTAAAGGTTTTTTCTTTCCCCTTCCCCCTTCCCCTTTTCCCCAAAACCCGACAAGTATTGGGTTGGGTGTGCTGATTAGCGCAAAGTGCAACTCCGAAGGAACCGCTAATCAGCAGCGACACGCTTGAGTTCATCAATCTCGATCTTCTTCATTTGCAGCATGGTAGTGGTCACTTTTTGAGAGGTTGCCGCGTCGGGGTGGTTGAGTAATTCAATCAGAATGCGAGGAATAATTTGCCAGGAGACGCCGTATTTGTCTTTGAGCCAGCCGCATTGCTGTGCGGTTTCATCCCCACCAGCAGACAATTTTTGCCAGTAATCGTCCACGTCCGCCTGGGTATCGCAAAAGATTTGGAAGGAAATCGCCTCGTTAAATTTGAAGGTCGGACCACCGTTGAGTGCTGTGAACGGCTGACCATCAAGTTCAAAGCTGACAGTCATGACGGCTCCGGCTGGTTTTCCGTGAATTTCCTGTCCAGCGTCTCCATATCGACTGACGTGGACAATTTTGGAATTGCGAAAAATCGACGTATAAAACTGAGCGGCGGCTTCGGCTTGATCGTCAAACCATAAACAGGGAGTGATTTTGGAATTGTTTTGCATGAGGGTTCTCCTTGAGTTCAAGCGGTTAAGGACGGTCAGGGCTGTGCCAATACGGTTCGGTTAAGGGGGAAAGGGAAAAGGGAAAAGGCTAAATTCAAACCTTTCCCCCTTACCCCTTACCCTTTTCCCAAACCAAAAGGGAGATGAAAATTGCTTATCCGAACCGTATTGAGGGCTGTGCTGGTAGTCCCGCAACTTCGATGACAGGACGGATTTCGACGGTACCGACTTTTGCACCTGGGATGCGGGTGGCGATCGCAATGGCTTCATCCAAATCCTGAGCATTAACGAGGAAGAATCCACCCAATTGTTCGCGGGTTTCGGCAAATGGTCCATCGGTCACGAGTGATTTGCCATCACGGACTTGGACACTAGTTGCGGTTGCAACAGGATGAAGTGGAGCCGTCGCCAGAAATTGTCCTTGAGTATGCAAGTCCTGGGCGAGTTGGGCAGATTCCCCATAGCAATGCTCCCGCTCGGTGTCGCTCATGGCGTTTTCGTCCATATAAATCAGCAGCAAATATTTCATTCGGTTGCCTCCTTTATCAGTTAGTCGAATGGGAATTGTCCAAATCGACACCTGAGTGCAAAAATTTTTTCTAGTACAATTGAACTTTATCGAACAGAATTCAGGAGTCAGGAGTCAGAATTCAGCATGAATTCTGACCGAAAAAGCGGATAGCGCAGCGTTAGCGAGTCTTCGAGCGTCTTGATTCTGACTCCTGAATTCTGACTTCTGAATTCTTCTTCAAGTCTTTTTGTCAAAGGTATGGCTTCAATCCCAAAAACAGATGTGGCTCAAGCAATTGCTGCCCTTTATCGAACTGAATGGGGGCGCATTGTTGCTATTCTGATTCGGCTGGTCGGAGATTTTGATGTAGCTGAAGAAGCTGCACAGGCAGCATTTACAGCGGCAGTGAATCAGTGGGAAAGCGACGGTATTCCTGAGCGTCCCCGTGCCTGGATTATCCGAACTGCCCGGTACAAGGCGATCGATCACCTCCGACGACGCACGAAACTGACCGAAAAACTGGAGTGGTATGCGGCATCTGGCTTAATTCCATCCACTGAAGAACCAACCTATGACAGTGATGAAATTGGAGACGATCGCCTGCGATTAATCTTTACCTGCTGTCACCCGGCACTGGCAACGGAAACTCAAGTAGCGTTGACCCTGCGAATGTTGGGTGGACTGGAAACCGACGAAATTGCCCGCGCCTTTCTTATACCGACTGCAACAATGGCACAGCGGTTAGTTCGTGCTAAACGCAAAATTCGAGACGCAGGCATTCCTTACAAAGTACCTGAGACGACTGATCTCGCTCCCCGGATAGAGGCAGTCCTGACAGTCATCTATCTCATCTTCAACGAAGGCTATGCCGCAACCAAAGGAGATGCGATCGTGCGGGCTGACCTCTGCATCAAAGCGATTCGCTTGGGGCAACTGGTGCGGCAATTGCTGGCACCCCAACCCCCATCTGAAGTCACAGCACTGGTGGCGCTGATGTTATTGCACGATTCGCGGCGCAATGCGCGTCTAGATGAGGCAGGCGATTTGATTTTGCTAGAAGATCAGGATCGCAGTCGTTGGAACCATCTACAGATTGCTGAGGCGTTACCTCTGGTAGAGGAAGCGTTGCTCTTTGGAACCGGAGTGTATGCCCTGCAAGCGGCGATCGCCGCCCTCCATTGTCAGGCAACCCGCGCCGAAGAAACAGACTGGGCGCAGATCGTGCGGCTCTATGAGGTGTTGGAACGCTTGCAGCCCTCACCCATTGTTACCTTGAACCGAGCAGTGGCGATCGCAATGGCAGACAGTCCTCAAGCCGCATTTGGACTGATTGATCGCCTTGCTCCAGAACTAGACAGCTATCATCTTTTTCATGCCACCCGTGCAGATTTATTCCGGCGTGTTGGAGCATTAGAGGAAGCGACTCAGAGCTATACACGGGCACTAGAATTAGTGACAAATGACAGTGAGCGTCGTTTTCTGGAACGTCGGTTGCGCGAAGTTCAACCTAACATTCAGTCCGGCTAAGGGTTTACAACAGTTTAAAGCGCCAGGCATCCATGATGCTGTTGAAAAAGAAATAAAAAATCTTCTAACAGGGTGAACTTGTAACTTAACAAAAGGCAAAAGAAGACAAGTCGGCTTAGTACTTTAGTACTGTTATAATCCAATCGTTTCGTCAAGTTGTGTTCGGGTGCAGCAAATCACCGATCGGCTCTCTAGCACATCCACATCAACTGATAGAGGATTCCGACATGGATAACAATCCCAGCATTCTCTCGCACGTTTCGATTGGTACTAATGATTTTGAACGAGCGATCGCCTTCTATGATGCTGTGTTGCCAACATTGGGCTGTAAGCGATTTATGGAGCATCCAGGGGCGATCGCCTATGGCAAACAGTATCCCGAATTTTGGGTGGGAACTCCCTTCGACGGGCAACCCGCAACGGTTGGCAATGGAACTCACATTGGTTTTATTGCTCCTACAAAAGAAGCAGTCCACGCCTTCTATGAGGCAGCATTAGCGGCAGGAGGCAAAGACGATGGTGCCCCTGGTGGCAGACCCGACTATAGTGAGCCGTATTACGGCTGCTTTGTGCGCGATCCAGATGGACACAAAATAGAAGCCGCCTTCTGGGATGAGCAGCTTGAGCAGCAACTCAACCAGAACAATGCTTGACCAGAGAATGACTCATTTTTAGAGGCAAGATAACACTATGGAATTCCATCGAGGTCGCCTGATTGACCATGTTCATCTACGAGTTGCTGATGTTGCTGCCAGCAAACGGTTTTACCGGGCAGTGTTGCGAAATAAATGTACTCCCGGCTCCTGCTCATCGCCCCACTAATTCTGTTAAAATCGCGTCTTCCAGCACGTAAATTTTGAGGCAGTGCCATGTGTGCAAAGGGATTTGGGCAATCTCAACCTACTAAAATCGATAAACTTATTGAATCTGCGGTGCGTTATTGCCACAAGCGACACCCAGAAGCCTTAGACAGCATCTTTGATTATTTACCTGTCAACCTCAACCAACGAGTAGTAACGGGGATTTTGGCAGCATTGCAGAAAGATATTGACACTTTGAGTTGGTTTTGCGGCTACATGGCATCAGAAATCAACGGCAGTGAGGACAACCAAAAGCCTCATCATCCCATCGCGGAACTTAGCAAAACTCTGATTAAATCGGGGATGGAACCCTTTACTGATTTTATGCCTTACCCAGGTTGCCGCATCGTTATACTCAATTCGGAAAAATTTGAATCATTGCCAGAGTCAGTTCAAGCTGTGGTGCAGCAGGCTTTTGACATCAAGGAAAGTACTGGAAAAGAGGCACAAAGGATAAATGATGCCTTGCTGCAAGAGTTGGTGGTTCAGGAATAAAAAATTGAATAACAGGAATTGTGGTAAGCGCCAGCCATGTCGCTCTTGCTTATCGCCCTTCATTCAAGCGCTCGCGTTCAGCGTCTCGTAGAGAGGAAAAAAGAGCGATGCCTGCGGCGGGCTATTCGGTGTTGCCCCCATCTCTTTAGTTTTTTAGTCAGGCGATCGCACCTACAAATGATTAACTGTGATGCATAAGTTGTTAGATTATTTCAGTTATATATATATTCAATAACCAACAGAGGATCACCTATGAAACTCGCTAATTCACTCAATTTAGCAAATTTTGTTGGTTCTATTTTACTACCTAGAATCGCTAACAATCAAACAGCTACTTCTAACAAGAGTGAAACATCAATTACTTTACCCAGTAATTCCATAAATATCAATTCTCTGCAACCCTTTGATACTGCTGTTATTGCTTATCACATGATGGGTAATGGCAACTTTGAATAAAGCATAGTTTCAGTACAGCCTTTGAAAAGCTACTTTATCTCTCCAACCTTGGAGGGGTTTTTAACTGGTGCATTAATTCTTAAAATCAACATTATATTACTCCAGAAGATAGAGACATCTTAGAAAAGTTAAAGCACACTAGTAAGAGCAACTTTAACTATTCAGTAATGGTGTAGCAATGTGGCTAAAATATGGTGTAAATGAAGAAGGTATCTTGATATGTATTGAAGATATCAACAGGGGCAAGACTTCACTTCAGTGTCCTTACTGTAATAGCAGTCTAACTGCTAAAAAAGGCAAGGTGAAAGAGCATCATTTTGCTCATAATGAAGAAACCTGCCGCCCCATAGCTAACCGAGAATTCCCTACTCTGCCACTCTATGACAATTTCAACGTTCAATTATCTGGCAAGGATTTGGCACAGTTAAAGCTGCTTTGGCAGGAGTACGGAGCCAAAAATTACCCTATTAGTTCCTACTTAATTACTTCTAGTTTACTCAAAGCAGGAGTGTTAAGAAAAAATCTATACTTAACCCCACCTGAGTATGAATTTAGTGATTTGGGTAAAATTCCTGTTGGAGCGCTAGAGTTTGCACGGTTCAATGATGTACAGGAGCCACTATTACTTAAAAAACTGCTGAAATTTGAGCTAGCTTTTAAACACGCCGAATACAAAAATGCTCCAGATTTAGCATATCGACTTACTGATTTAAAACTCTACCGCGCTCAACTTCAACGTATTCTATCCTCTAGCCTATATTTTTTAGAAATACAAACGAATATTGGCACTTTGTACAAAATAGGAGTAACCCAAAGACCCGTTGTCAAGCGAGTAGCAGAAGTAAAAATTGATTTACTTGCTCATTATTCCAGTGTTGCTATTAGAGTATTAGGAACTTGGGAGCATAGAGGTAATGTTGAACTGTATTTCAAACACCGCTATCAGTGCTTAAATTATCCTATCGGCAGTTTAACTGAGTACTATAAATTTAATGCTGAGGATACCGAAATGGTACTGCGTGACCTACAACAAATGCAACCTAAAATACTTTCTCTTGATGAAATAGATATTCTTGAGGAGAATTCTAGCTGGGAGCAAATTGCTGTGTAGTATTCTCATAATCCCGTAGCAAAATCTAATTAATTACCAAGCAAAAATAATTATTTTATTGCTTCTAAATACTCTACCACTGATAATGACGCGACTGCCGACTCTTGATACAGCATTATTTACTGAGGAGCGATGGCGTAACCGCCCAGCGTAGCTGATCGCAGTGGTCAAGCGCATTACTTAAGACTATGCACTCAACGATTTAAGAAGCTAGCAAACCCGACATCTCCAATACTCGCTGTGACCAAGTAGACGCAACAGATGCAATATCTGTAATTTCCATTGATTTGTCCCAAACATTAATCAAGTTTTGTAATAAGTCTTGGAGTTGATTTAATTCAACATTATTTATTTCACTTTTTTGTTGTATTAAAGACACGTACAACAAACTTTCTGACAACAATATTGGAACTAATTCACGAATTGCACTCTTTTGTGACCAAGAGTTAAGGCGTGCCAAACTAGCTGCCAATTCTCCTAATTGTTGCGCGTGGGGTTGACGTAAAAAACTTGCTTCAATTGCACTCCAGTTAGGCATTACAATCCTCCTAGCAATTGCTTGGTAATTTGGCTAACTTGTTCTCGAATTTGGTTAGATCGACACCTTAAGTTACTAAAGTACTTTGCAACACAACCGAAGCAGCTACCTCCAGCCTTGGACGATCGCGCCGCCGAAAATGCTACGATTCACCTCGCTGGTGAAGATGCTGTAGGGAAAGGCGGGATCAAGGGCACTGCTCTCGTCCAGCGTCTGGATCTGTTCCGGGGTGAGGCGGATGTCCAATGATGCCAGATTGTCATACAGTTGATCGAGCAAGCTTGCACCCAGAATCGGCGAGGTAATGCCAGACTGTGCCAAAACCCAGGCAAGGGCGACCTGCGCCAAGGGGCGATCGACTTGGGTTGCCACCGTTCGCAGGGTATCAAGGACGCGCCAGTTACGATCGGTGAACATCTGGTTGCCGAAAGGATTGGGGCCAATCAGCCGTCCTTGACCGCTCGCCCCCGCCTCCTCGCGCTCGTACTTGCCAGTGAGGAAACCGGCAGCAAGCGGACTCCAGGCACAGATGCCGAGACCGCATTCACGGGCGGCGGGCAGATGTTCGCGCTCAATGCTGCGTTCAACGAGCGAATACGCCAGTTGCATGGCGATGGGCCCAGGAATGTTATGCGCTGCGGCGATCGCCGCTGCCTTGGCAGTGTACCAGGCTGGCACATTTGAGAAGCCGAAGTAGCGGATCTTGCCGACGCGCACCAGGTCGCCGAGCGACTGTAGTACTTCTTCAACGGGTGTCACCATATCCCAGGTGTGCATCCAGTAGAGGTCAACGTAGTCGGTACGGAGGCGGCGCAGCGAACCCTCAAGCGCCCGATGCATGTTCTTACGTCCGTTGCCGCCCGCATTCGCGTTGCCCGATTCGCCGCCATGAAAGCTGAACTTGGTTGCAAGCACTAGTTGGTCGCGCAGGCTGCGATCGGCGATATAGCTACCAATCAGTTCCTCGCTGCGACCCTTGGCATACACATCGGCGGTGTCGATGAAGTTGCCGCCAGCATCGACATAGGCATGGAAGATGGACTCAGAAACCTCATCGGGCGCACCCCATCGCGGGGTGCCGAAGGTCATGGTGCCAAGGGTGAGCGGGCTGACGATCAAGCCGGAGTGTCCGAGAGTGCGGAAGGCGGTAAGGCTCATAGGTTTCTTTTCTGGCTGAAACAACAAAGTCGATGAAGAGTACTGAGTTAAAAGTGCTGAGTGCTGAGTAAGAAGAGGAGTACTGAGTACTCAGAATGGTAAAAGTGTCTTGTATGTGTCAATCAAGCTCATGACGCAAAGAAGGGACACAGAAGTGATGTCTTCAATACCTAGAAGGCGCTGGCTGTCGGGCGGACAATGATTTCGTTGACATCGACATCATCTGGTTGAGACACAGCAAATAAGACAGATCGGGCGATCGCCTGAGGGGTGAGGGCAGTTTTGCGGAGTTCTTTCAAGAAGCCTTTAGCTGCATCATCCGTGATATCAGAGCCGAGTTCGGTCTCAACTACGCCAGGGGATATGATGGTCACGCGAATGTTCTTCGATTCCTGACGCAGCCCTTCAGATATTGCCCAAACAGCGTATTTTGTCGCGCAATAAACTACGCCAGTAGGTGCCACCATGTGTGCGCCGATCGATGCAGTATTGATAAATTGTCCGCCGCCTTGTGCTTCCATGATCGGTAAACCAGCCGCAATGCCGTTCAATACGCCACGGATATTTACATCAATCATGGTGTCCCACTCCTCAACTTTCAGGGCATTCATTGGGGACAAGGGCATCACGCCTGCATTGTTATAGATGACATCGACGCGACCAAATTTGTCTAATGCAAAGTGGATGAATGCTTTCACATCCTCGCGATCGGTGACATCTACCGCTTTGAATTCTGCGCTGTTTCCCTGGTCGCGGATCTCTTTGACAATCGCTTCTAGCTTTTCTGTACGCCGTGCCCCCAGAACTACATTTGCACCGTTTTGAGCAAGTAACTTCGCGGTGGCTTCCCCAATGCCACTACTGGCTCCAGTGATCGCAATAACTTTGTTTTCTACATTTAACATGATGACTGTCCTTGTTGTTGAGGTTGATTTGACTTAGAGAAATATGCCTCTAGAGACTTCAATTATTTGGGTATTTACTAATCGGTTTCCGCGATGGGTGAATGGCCACAGTAGGCGATCACAGAAACAACACTGTTCACTTTTGCCTCACTGCTGCGATCCGTCACGATTACACCAACCCCTTTTTTCGCCAGCGCCAAAGAGGTATTTTTCGCCAGTCCTTGGCTCACTCCTGTGACTAAAGCAATTTTTGCCTTGTTTCTCTTCATTGCCTCATCCTTTCAGCCTTGTCTTTCAGCATGGGTTCATCATAAGGTTGAAAAGCTTTTCCCTAAATACATAAACCTCGCAGATGATTGCCTAATCCTCTCAAGTCAGCCGTTAGCAAGGGAGAAATATTCTCTATAATGAGCGTATGAGGATGGTATCAGTCAGGAATTGAGTATGGTGATTGAAACACTCAACTATGAAGCGGCAATCAGCAAGTGTGACGAACTGGCAGCATTAGTGACTCGGCACACTGACGGTAAGGGGAACGGTGTTCATGCAACGGCAATTAATCAGTTAGAATTCATGCGGGAATCTGATACTTCAGCCAGAATGCAGGGGGTCACCGAACCGATTCTCGGCATTGTCGTTCAAGGCAAAAAAGAAGTGTTGCTAAATGAGGAAACCTATGGGTATGGTGTGGCTCAATATCTAGTGGTGTCGGTGGATTTGCCGCTCTGTGGATGTGCGATCGAGGCGACACCTGCGAAGCCGTATCTAGGATTTAAGCTAGATTTAGACCCCGTTCAACTCTGTGACATTATTGCTCAAACTAACCCAGGCATGGGTAAGAAAGAAAACTCGGTTAGAGGCTGGTTCATCAGCGATGCCGATCCATCGTTGATTGATTGTGCTATCAGGCTGACACGGCTTTTGGACACACCGCAGGATATTCCATTCCTAGCACCAATGATCGTCCGCGAAATCTACTACCGTTTGCTAATTGGTGAACAAGGTGAAGCAGTTCGCCAAATTGCCACATCGGGCAGCAATATGCAGCGCATTGCTGAAGTGATAAAACTTATCAAGGCTGATTTTACAAAGCCACTGCGGGTTGAGGATCTAGCTCTTCAAGCCAATATGTCTCCTTCCTCGTTCCATCGCCATTTTAAAGAAGTCACCTCCATGAGTCCGCTGCAATATCAAAAGCAATTAAGACTATTGAAAGCGCGTCACCTGATGCTTGCCGAGAATGCCGATGCGACCCGTACTGCCTATCAGGTGGGGTATGAAAGTCCTTCACAGTTTAGTCGCGAATATTCTCGGATGTTTGGTGCGCCTCCGATGAAGGACATTGAACGATTACGAATAGCTTGAGCAAAGACTGTGAGTTCGCTACAGCAAACATCCAGACACATAGCTTTTAATTTATAAGAAGTAAGTTGATCAATATAAATTTGTGTATGAGAGCCAAATGTTAAAAGAACTTCACCTCCAACAAGTTGGTCCAGCTGCCCATTTTGATGTCGCATTTGCCGATAGGCTCAATATATTTACAGGTGATAATGGTTTAGGTAAAAGTTTTTTACTTGATATTGCATGGTGGGTGATGACTACAAATTGGGCGGAGCAACCAGCGTACCCACAGCGAGTCAGAGGTGAAAATCCGCAAATTACAGCCGTAGTTAGCAATAAAAAAAATATAAGAGAATATCAGAGCCACTTTGATTTTTCTGAACAGCAATGGCGTAATTTACAAATGCCTCCTTTATTAAAAGAGGTAGTTATTTATGTACGGGTTGATGGTAGTTTTTCCATTTTTGACCCAGCTCGCCAACGTGATATTCCTTTTGACTTTAATCCAAATACACTTTGGAATGGATTAAAGTCAAAAGATAAAGTTATTTGTAATGGTCTAATTCAAGATTGGGTTACATGGCAGAATCAACCCAATAAATATCCATTTGAACTCTTTTCTAATGTTATTAAAAAACTTGCACCTCACCCTTCCGAATGGATAGAAGTGGGAGAAACAACGCGAGTTTCTATTGAAGATGTGCGCGATATTCCTACAGTGAACCTACCTTACGGGAATGTTCCTGTTACTCAAACATCAGCCGGAATGAAGCGTATTTTGGGACTAGCTTATTTACTAGTGTGGACTTGGTACGAACATAAAAAAGCTTCAGAACTGCGACAACAAAAGCCAGTAAATCAGATAGTTTTACTAATTGATGAAATTGAATCTCATTTGCATCCTCGTTGGCAGAGGGTGATTTTACCAGCTATTTTATCTGTGGTGACAGAATTACAACCCAGGATGAAGATACAGGCTTTAGTAACTACTCATTCTCCACTTATTCTTGCTTCTTTAGAGCCAAATTTTCATGAACAAGAAGATAAACTATTTTTATTTAAATTACAAGATAGAGAGGTTAGCCTTGACGAAGTACCTTGGTCAAAACAAGGGGACATAGTTGGATGGTTAACCTCAGACATTTTTGGACTCAAACAAGCCCGTTCCAAAGAAGCAGAAATCGCAATTGAAGCAGCAGAGGCTTGGATGCGTGATGATGATATGAATGCGTTTCCAGAAAATCTGAGAATACCAACACAAATTCATCAGGAACTTCAAAGAGTTTTACCAGGACATGACCCATTTTGGCCCCGTTGGATAGTTACAACGGAGAAAAGAAATTCTGGGTTATCAGGGGTATAACACAGATGATAAGTAAGAATTCAGGAGTCACAATTCAGGAGTCAGAACTTAGGAGCCAGAATAAATGAGACAGCCAGCCAAAACATTTCAAGATTTGATAGTTTGGCAAAAAGCACACCAGTTTGTTTTATTAGTATATCAATTTACTGGTCAATTTCCTAAATCGGAAATATATGGACTTACTTCCCAATTTAGACGAGCAGCAATCTCTATTGCAGCAAATATAGCTGAGGGTTTTAAGAAAAAGGGAGCAACAGACAAAGTACGGTTTATGAATATTGCACAAGGTTCTTTAGAAGAATGTCGCTACTATCTAATTCTTTCAAAAGACCTTGACTATGGTGACACTTCAGGATTAATGCTTCAACTTGAGGAAGTTAGTAGGCTACTAACAAGCTATGCTAATTCCATTCTGAATTCTGACTCCTGACTCCTGAATTCTTGCGATGATGCCATTTAATCCTCCTCCAGAACCACCTGATTTTGATAAAAAAGTGCGACAACCGGGAAATGCTTGGTTGGTAAAAAATCCAAACCCTAAAAAAGTAACCAGAGATTATTGGTCGCCTTTCAAAAGTGATTTAGCTGATGGATTTAATAATCTTTGTGGTTATAGCGTTATGTATGAACCAGTTGGTACAGTAGATCATTATCGCAGCCGTGAAAATTATCGCAATTTAGCTTATGAATGGAGCAATTTACGTTTTGCTTCTGCTTGGATCAACAGTAGTAAAGGTACGCTTGATGACCAGGTACTTGATCCTTTGGATTTGGGAGAAGATTGGTTTGAAATTTTACTTCCTTCCCTACAATTAGTATTAACAAATAAAGTTCCTCCGCAACAACGTCAAAAGGCGGAATTTACTTTGGAACGGTTGCGGTTACGGGATGATGAAAGAGTCTTGCGCCAGCGTCAACAATGGTATCAACTTTATTTGGATGGGGATTTGACTCTACAAGGATTAGAAAAAAAAGCTCCTCTGATAGCGCGTGCGATAAAGAAACAGCAGCAGGCTATTTCTCAAGAAGAATAACCTTTGTAGTTATCAGATTGTGAAGGCAAGTATTTTCATAACACGATACGGCAAGATAAATGAGGAAAAGTTCGATGAACTTGTCACAGACTATTAAGGTACATATAGCGTTATATATTTCTGTTAGAGTACTTTTTTACTAAAAAAGTACTTTTTCTATTTTTTTAACTCATATATATAAACGTGCTTGCATTATCAATAGGCAGTATGTAACTTGGCTATTGTGCAGTTTATTAGGACATGAACTGAAATTGAGTTGTATTTGAGTTGAGCTATACCTGTACTAAACTGACATAATTTGTAAATTATTTTTTAATCTACAAACAGTTTTGCAAGGTGCTAGTTTAATTTGCTTTCAATTGATGAAGTCTTTCAGTTGGAATAGAGTTTGATGATATGTGAGAACGTTATTTACACCCAGAAAACACTTGCCGAAAGATATGGGATTTCTATTGCTGCTTTACAGCGGTGGTATCCCTATGCTGGTATAGTTAAACCCCGAAAGCGGGGAGGATATTTTGATGCAACAACAGTCGAGATTGCGGATGTTTTCTACGTTGCTATCAAGATTCGGCGGTTGACTTGTGAGGAATATTTACAGCAGGTAATTCCTGCTGGTGGCTTAGATGCTTATTTACAAAAAGTCAATGACGTAAGCCTTTATGATTTTTTGACTAAGCATATATCTGATGAAGAAAAACATAACCCAATTGTGCAAGCAGTAATTAGGAGAATTGAGCGAAATGAAGCATATCAACAAAGTGGCAGAGACTTTGCAGGTGTCGCCTGATGTAGTACGTACCTGCTGTCGGTTGTTAGATTTAGCTTTGCAGCCAAATGATACGCTTGATGAAACAATTGAACAGCAATTAGTTCAACTTAAAGAGACAGCCTCCCGTGAAGGTATGTCCCTTGAAGAAGCTGCCCAGCACTTGATTGCAATGCGCGATCGCAAATCAGAAGTAGGCGAACATAAGTTCGACAAGCGCGAGTACATCAAACAGCGATTTGGTGTAGATCCAGAACAAGCTTTGCCCGACAGCTTTGTAGGAATACTTTACCGAGATGCAGATAGGGGTATTCAGTTAGGGGAATTACGCCATAAGGTGGTGCTTGAATCTTCGACACTTGCTCTAGAAGAATTTGTTTTTCATGGCAGCAGTTTACTTGGTGAAGGTAATACTTCCGTTCCACCTGGTTACGATGAAGCGCAAGAGCGAATTAACTCGCGCATCGATAACGATTTTTTCGGCAAAGTGAACTGGGGGGAAGAGATTCATCCACTGTTAGTCGGTACATCGACACCGCAGCCGAGACAGTTGAAGTCCTCGCAGCCGAAAACCGCGCAATCTCCGAAGAAATAGTAGCTCAAATGCTACCCATCTGCTATCGAATACGGGATGAGAGTTTACTCAACTTGAGAAAGACATCTACTCAGGCAGTTGGTATAAATTTGCTTTCAGTAGTAGCTGGGACTGTTATTGGGACGTGGGTAGCAGTTCCCCCAACTCAAGAGAGACAGGAAATTTCGAGTATTCAGCCAATTTTGATTGGTGTGGGTATAGGTGAATTAGTTGGTTTGATTCTGGCGCTAGTAATAATTTGGTTTACCAAGGACGAACAAAAAACCTAATCAACTTTTCAAATCATTTTAGTCGCATTATTGCCAGGGAGCAGTTATGAGTGCAGCATTTGACTTTTTGGTTAACACGGCAGGTGGTTTGTTGATGAACCTGGGTGTTTCCGGGATGGTGGGACAATTATTGGGAGTGGGGGCGACCCTTGCCTTGCATCCTCTGTTGCTACTTACTGGGATAGTTGTGGGTGGTGCGGGAATTGCGATGGCGCGGAGCGCCCGCCAAGAGGCGATCGCACGCGAGTTAAACAAGCGCCCTCAGTTGCAGTTGGTTGTTGATAATACATGAGGGGTAAATTATGTTTACTCCTACACCTGTGCGAAATAAACAGCCAAGTCGCAGAAGGAAAAAGGTAAATGTTACCCTGTGGACGGTTTGTTCAACTGTTAGTGCGCTGTCTGTTATTGGGGCAGTTGCATTGATGGTTGGATGGAAGCAACAGGTTCCAGGTAATCAAATATCGGAGGTACAACAGGTAAAGGCGCAAGTTTCCCAAATTCGGGAAGTCTACTTAGAAAAGCTTTCCCGTACTGACTACAATATAGACCATCTTTCCAGTTACTCCTCAGTAGAGGGTGCGCCTACTCTTACGGGCTGGCGACAGTTGGCAGCGGCATTGTGGGGACAGCAATTGCGGGGTGAAATATCCAGAATGCAGGCTAATGAGAAATCTGGATTTTACCGCCTTCACTATATGCCGGCACTGGAGATAGTTAAATTCAACTCGCTGGATATTTTACTAGAAGCGGCTTCTGGAAATAATACTTTTTACTGGGGGTATCGCAAAACCGATGGTACGAAAGTTGAGGAGAAGATATCAACCGGGGCTGTTGCTGTTTTAATTTTGGGTAAATTAGAGGCGATTGATTACGCTCAAAACTTGGAATCTCAACCATCGGTTGATCTGAATCAAATGCTAATTCAGATTAAGAATGCTCAAGAACCATATTCTCTTGCACAGGCGCAGCTGTTACGAGCGCGGGGGTATTTAGACCCAGTAGAGCAGATGGCACAGGTGGCAGACATCCGCGAGAGAATACGCCAACGGGAGGAGGAAAGGCGGATGTATATCCAACAAATGAAGAAGCAATTACCTCAGCCAGTTCCTAATAAACAGCCTGTTAATAAATCGAGGGGATGATGTCATGTATGTCAAGTTTGCTGCTGCGATAATTTGCATAGCTTTATGTTCGCTCAATGTTGTAGCGGCAGTCAAACGTACCCCTATTCGTACTACCCTTGAAGGTTCAACTCGCACGACAGTTGAGATGATGCCATCTCCCAATTCAGGAGTGCATTGGATGAGTGCAGTTATATTTCTGGCTGGATTTGCTTGTTTTTTGGGCTGGGGAATTTCTGACTATAACAATGCAATTGAAGAAAGAGATGAAGTGTCTGATAACTTGGCTAATCCCGGCAATCAACAACTTCATGTTGGTGTTTCTGATACTGATATTCAACCTTCTTTAATCCCCCCGGTTTCACCTACTCCTGGGATGAGATTAAATAGCGAGTTTTCTGCCAAGAATGTAGTCCAATTTTCTCCTCGTTCTAGTGTTTCTGGGTTAGGGCGAGTACATAGTAGCCAATTTGTTGAAGATGGAGTACAAAACCAATCTGGAATGTTATCTCCAGAGGAGTTTTACGCCCAACTTCAGGATGAAGATTTCTGGGAAGATACTAACTCCCAGGTAAATGATAAACCTGCCAGCTAGTTACTTAATTTGAGGTCATATTATGAGCAGAAATCAGCGCCGCAACTTTGATGTTGATTATTCTGAAGGTGGAGCAATTGTGCCTGCAAACCGCTTGCAAAACATATTGCAGCAGGTACAGCAAGGAGGAATAGTAAATCAGCAACCTAACATTTCTCCTATGACCACTTATGATACTCAACCAGTAGAAGTTAGGTATATCAATGCACCTACTTCCTATAAGCCGAGGGTTCCTCAGATAGAAATTCCCTACATTGAGACTTGGAAAGCACATCGGCTGCATCCGCAAAACCCCTGGAGATTTGGTTGGTATCCAGTATATTTTTTATCTGATGTAATTAAATCTCCTGTGGGTGTAGCTGGTGTGGGAGTGTGGTTGTTAATAATGCTGTTGAATTTTTTCCTAAATGGTAGTTATACCGGGCCGGGGTATGCGTCTGGGAAGAAGATTGAAGTTGTACCCAAGGAAGTTCCCTCTTTTGCCCTGCCTGTGGTTAAGCAGTTGGAATAATGTGGGTAAAAGCAATTTTTTGGTTCGTACTACTGGTATGGATTGCAGATATTTTACAACCGGGATATTTGCAGTTTTATAACTGGCGTAATGCTGTGGCATTGGTACAAAAGCTTCAGTTTTCATCGACGGCTGTTGTACCCACTGCTGCACCTGGCGTGAATATATCTTCTACTCCTGTTCCTAAACACTATTCTCCTCAAGTAAGGGAACCTGCAACATCTGGGGATGACCTAAATTCTCCTGATTGCCGTGTGGCTAGGAATGACTTTGAGGAAGTATTGAGTACTGCAAGGATTGGTTGTTGGCGGGTTTCTCCTGCTAATGCAAAAAGGCGTTGAGGCAATGCGAATAATCTTTGAAACTGACGGTGACAAGGAGGTTAGGAATTCAACTGTAACTAGTTTGGATGAGACGGTCGATACTAGTTCGAGTGCAAATTGGAGATATGCGATCGCAACCTCAGTTGTAATTCGCGGATTTCTCACAAAATCTGAAAAAATGGGATCAAAAACTGCGACAATGTA